>NZ_VYXP01000007.1:0-40000 GCF_008725655.1 Marinihelvus fidelis
CCCCAGGACTGCCGCGTCGACCAGGTGCGGCCCCACTTTGAATTCAGGTTGAAGCGTCGCCGTTGAAGGCGGGGCTTTGGCTCGGTAGTTGCCCGGTGGTGGGTGGGCTGGCCCGGAACTTTCGGCGGCAGGGATGCCGCCGAAAAGCGTACACGGACGTATTCACAGCGTGTTCCGGGCCAGCCCACCCACCACCGGGCAACGGCCGACTGGCAACCACCCGCCTTCAGCGACGACCGATGGACTGGTCGCCGATGACCGCGCCGAGGCGCAGGAACAGCAGGCCGCTGCGGTCTTCGTTCCAGCCGTAACCCATGTAGATGGGCCCCAGTGGCGAGTTGTAGGCGAAGTAGAGGCTGCCGTTCCAGATGCCATCGCTGAACAGGTCCTTGTGGTCATCGGCCGCGTTGCCGTACTCGATGGTGCCGCCAACGTAGCCCGGCATGATGCCGCCCTGGCGAACCTGGTAGCGATAACCGCCCAGGACCATGCCGAAGTTTTCACCGTTGATTTCCGCGGGTTCGAACCCGGACATGTTCAGGAAGCCACCGCCGGTGAACAGGGCGTAGAGCGGGGCGTTGTTGTCCAACGTGATGTTGTAGCGCCAGCCGCCCATGATGTTGTGGCGTCCCCAGCTCTTGGCCAGCAGGCCATTGAAGCGGATCTGTTCGAACTCGTCATCGGCGCCCAGCGACTCGTCGGAGCGGACGTATTCCAGGCCGCCCAGGGCGCCATTGGACGGCAGGAACAGGTCATCGAGCCGGTCGAGCGTTACGCCGACGGCCCATTCGCCGCCGTCAAAATCGGAGGGCTCGAACGGCACGCCAATCTGCGGCTTCACCTCGCCGACATAGCGCGCCAGGCTGCCATACAGGGACAGCGACCGGCCGATATTTCGGCCCATGGTCACCTCGACCCAGCTCTCTTCGATCTCGGCGTCGGCCAGTGGCACACCGGTATCGTCAAAAATCAGCAGGCTGCGCCTGGAATAGGCCAATTCCGGATTGGCGTACCAGCGCAGGCCATCGTCCATGTACTTGTAGATATCGCCCAGCAGGCCGATGTCTTCGCCCAGTTGCACCACGGCGCGAGCCTCTGAGCCACGCTCGTCCAGGTCGGTGACCAGGTAGCCGGCCTGGATGTTGATGGTGGAACCACGGCGGTTGCCGGAGATCGTCAGGCCGGTTTCCAGGAAGTCCGTGCCACGCTGGTCCTGCACCACGCTGACGCGGATGCCGGTCTGGCCGTTCTCTTCGAGCAGGTGATAGGTTGCCAGGCGGATAAAACCCAGGCCGTAGATGTTCTGCATGTCACCTTCGATCTGCTCGACGTCCAGCGGTTCGCCGACCGGGACGTGGATCATGTTGCGAAGCACGTCATCGGAGAATCTCGACTGGTTGTCCAGCTGGACAAAATGCACCACCGGCTCCCCGGTTTCGCAGGCCTGGATGCCCCGCCGCCACTCGGCCCACGCTTCATTGCCCATGGACAGCCGCGACAGTGCATCGCCTTGCTGTTCCGCGCCGGCATAGCCCACCGGGATCGCGTCGTCGTACGCGTCGAAGTCGCTGGACGAGATATCGAACCCCAACTCGGGCCGGACCAGGATGTCACCATCGCCCAGTGAATCCACCTGCTGCTCGGTATTGCGGATCACCAGCAGCGCGGTCATCTGTTCCACCACGGAAATGACATTGCCGATGCGGTCCTCGGGCATCAGCGGGGTGCCGACATCGACGGCGATGACCACGTCGGCACCCATTTGCCGCACCACGTCGATGGGCAGGTTGCGGGTCAGTCCACCATCGACCAGCAGGTGCCCATCCAGCCTGACCGGGTCGAATACCCCGGGAACCGCCATGCTGGCGCGCATGGCCGCCGAAATGGACCCCTGCGACAGCACTACGTGCTGGCCGACAGCGATATCGGTGGCCACGGCACGATAGGGGATGGGCAGGTGATCGAAATCGTTCACCTGCACCCGCCGGCCGATGGTGTCTTCAAACAGCAGCAGGATGTTCTGCCCTGCGACGACGCCGCCCGGCAGGAAACTGCTGTCCTTGCCAACGCCGAACTTGGGTCCGAACAGGCCCAGCTCATCGTCACTCTTGCGGCGCAGGGGCTCGTTCTGCCGGGCGGCGTCGCCGGAAAAGACGCTGTTCCAGTCGGTCTCGCTGATCAGGGCTTCGATCTCGCCCGCACTCATGCCACTGGCCAGGAAGCCGCCGACGATGGCGCCCATGCTGGTGCCGGCGATGTAGTCGATGGGCACACGCATCTCTTCCAGGTACTTGAGCACGCCGACGTGTGCGTAGCCCCGCGCGCCACCACCACCCAGTACCAGGCCGACGCGCGGCCGGTTGTCGTTGCCGGATTCGTGGCAGGTCTGTGCAACAGACGTCGATGTAATCGTCAGTCCGAACAGCGCAGTGGCCGCCAAAACGCAGTTCCAAAAAGCGGTCGGCCAGCGCATCATTCCAACGGGTTTACGCATGCTAGACTCCACGATGACTCATTCCCCGGTTCGCCATGATCATTACGGCAGACATCGCCATGTACCCGCTCGATGAGGGGTATTCGGCCCCCATCATAACGTTCATCCATACGCTCCGTCGCCAGCCCGGCGTCGAGGTGGTTACGCACCAGATGAGCACACAGGTGCGCGGTGAATACGACGCCGTCACCCAGGCGATCAACCAGTGCATGAAGCCGCATATGCAAGGCCCCGCGACCGTGGTTTTCGTGGTCCGGTACCTGAACGCGGACCTGGATATCAGCATGCGCCCGGACATTGGCTGACATGCTGGACGCCCTGGCCGCGATGTGGCCCTGGGAGGCCCTGGCAGTCGCGTTTTCACTGGCGTACCTGGTGCTGGCCATTCGCCAGAACGCGTGGTGCTGGCCGGCAGCCATTATCGGCGCAGCGATTTATGTCGCGTTGATGGCCACCGCGGGCCTGTACATGCAATCGGTGCTGCAGCTGTTCTATATCGGCATGGCGGTGTATGGCTGGCGAAACTGGCGGCGCGGTGGCGATGGCGGCGAACTTCGGGTCGTATCATGGCGTGCCGGGGATCACTTGCGGCCACTGGCGCTGATCTTGCTGGCGGGTGGACTGGTGGGTTGGGGGCTGGCCAACTGGACCCAGGCCACCTGGCCGTTCACCGATGCGATGCTGGCCTGCGGCGCCATCGTCACCACCTGGATGGTCGCGCGCAAGGTGCTGCAGAACTGGCATTACTGGTTTGTCATCGACGCCGTCAGTGCCTGGCTCTACGCACAGCAGGGCCTGTGGCTGACCTGCGGCCTGTTCCTCGTCTACCTGGTCCTGGTGGTCCTGGGTTACCGCGACTGGAAGGCGAGTTGGCAGGCCGGTGACTGATGACGGGCCAGGGGTGACAGAAGCCCCGTTTACTGCCTTGCGCCAGGCGCGGTTGCTGCGACGCCTGTCGGCCGGCCCGGTGACGGACAGCTGGCTCTACGAAGCGCCGGAAGGCCGCCTGGTGCTGCGTCGTGACCGGCCCCTGGCCGCAAGACTTGGGCTGGACAGAAAAAATGAGTGGAAGCTGTTGGGCGCGATGGCGACGGCAGGCCTGGGCCCCATGCCGGTGGCCGTCGACACGGACCGTGGACTGCTGCTGACACGGCATATTGATCGCCCGGTATGGGCCGCGAAAGGGCTGGAGAACCCCGAATACCTGCATGCCCTGGGCCGTTTGCTACGCCGCGTGCACGAGGCGCCGCCGGTGGGCAAGGCGTTCGAACCGGCCGGCATCGCAGTGCATTACGCCGCACAACTGCCGGCCGGCATTGGGAATTCACTGGCGGACGAAGCCGCTACATTGGCGTCTGCACTTTACCCGGCGGGTGACGTGACCTGCCCATGCCATCACGATGCCCATGCCGGGAACCTGGTCGGGCACGCGCCGGCGCGGCTGATCGACTGGGAGTACGCCGCGATGGGGCAGCCGTGGATGGATTTCGCCGTTGTGGCACGGTTCCATCAGTTCGACTCGGCACAGTTGGCCGGCATCGCGGAGGGGTGGTGCGACGACCGTGGCGTCCATGGTGTTGAAACGGGTCGCTGGGCCGGTTATGACGTGGCCGACGTGGCCTCCCGGGTCCAGCCATACTTCCGCCTTTACGACATCCTGGCCACGCTGTGGGAGCAGGTCGTCAACGGGACCTGAACCATCATCACCGAATTCCGCACTTGGTGAGTCCATGGGGATTGGGTATCCTGTGAGGCCAATTGACGCTATCCGGAATGCCTCGATGAAACGCCTGACAACCCTCGTACTGATGTCTTTTGCCCTGTTCCTGGGTGCCTGTGCCTCCGGCCCCGAGATTCACAGCGATTACGATCGCTCGGTCGATTTCACCGAGTACAAGACGTTCAATTTCTTTAACCCTATGGGTATTGAGAATCCCAATTACTCGAGCATCGCCGGCAGCGTATTTCGTGACGCGATCACCGATGAGCTGACCAGGCGCGGTTACACGCTGGCGGACAACCCCGACCTGATGATCAACGTTTCCGCCACCTTGCAGGACAAGACCAAGGTCACCACTTACAACGACCCGATGTACCCGGGTTACTACGGCTACCGCCGCGGCTTCTACGACCCCTGGTACGGCTATGGCTATGGCACCGAGACCCATGTCAGCCAGTACACCGAGGGTACGGTCAACATCGACATGGTTGATGCCGCACGCAAGCGCATGGTCTGGGAAGGCGTGGGAATCGGTCGTGTCAGCGGCAAGAAGACCAACGAGGAACTGCGCACTGCCATCCGCGCCGGTGTGGCCGAACTGTTCGCCGAGTTCCCGTTTACGGTCAGCAACTAGACTCAAGTCGAATTAGAACGTTGAAAACGGCGGGCCATGTGCCCGCCGTTTTTTTATTCGGTGGATTCGTCTTCGCCGGGCAGGCTGGCCAGCAACTGGTTGGCGGCCTCATCGGCCGGGTTCAGCGCCAGGATCGCCGTTGCCCAGCGCCTTGCCGCGGCGACATCGCCGCTGTCTCGTTCGAAGGTGGCCAGCGCCCACATCAACTCGCGGTTGTTGGGGTGTTGTGCCTGCGCGGTTTCGAGGGCTTCGATGGCCGCCGCGCCCTGTCCGGTGGAATTCAGTGCGACACCGTAGACATAGGCGTAGCGTGGATTGTCCGGCGCCAGTTCGGCGGACCGTTCCAGCTCTGGCAGGGCTGCTGCGGTGTCCCCCGCCCGGACCATGGCCAGCCCCAGTGCGTGGTGCAGGCTGGCGTCGTCGGGCGCGGCGCCCAGGCCCGTCTCCAGCACGGCGCGGGACTCGCGCTCCATGCCTTGCGACCGGTACAGGTCGGCCAGGTTGGCGTAAGCCGGGCTGAACGCAGGGTCCAGTTTGAGCGCCTGCCGGTAGGCCTTTTCAGCCGCCGTGCCGTCACCGCGAGCCGCGTAAAGATTGCCCATATTCATATGCGCCTCGGGGCGGTCGGCGTTGTAAGCCTGCGTTGCGGCATAGTCACGCAGCGCCAGGTCGAGCGCGCCACGCTCATTCACGTCCAGCAGGTTTCTGGGCGTACCCGCCAGTGAGCGGCCGGCCTCGGCGCGCACGGCCAGGACCGGATCCCGCAGCAGGTGCCCCGCGAACTCGTAGCGGTTGGCCGGTGGGACGGCATCGAGTGTTCTTACCGCCGCCATGCGTACAAGGGGTGACGGGTCACGCAGGGCCAGTTGCACCTGCTGGAACGACATCGGCCCCAGGTGCCCCTGCAGTTCCAGCACCGCGGTCGCGCGGGCGATGTCGGGCGTGGTGTCATCATTGATCACGCGCATCAGCGACACCTCGGCCTGGAGCAGGCCTTCACGTGACTGGTGAAAGGCGCGGGTCCAGTCCTGGAACGGTTCGCCGGCGTCGGGAAACATTGTCCCGAAGGCGTCTGCGGCCCACTGGGTATCGCGGTCGGCATGGCAACTGCTGCAGGCGTCAGGCGTGCCGAGCGCCAGCGCGATGTCGGGGCGCGGCACGCGCAGGCTGTGGTCCCGACGCGGGTCGACCACCATGTACGTGGTCTCGGGCATGTGGCAGGCCAGGCAGTCGGCCCCGGCGGAATCGGCCGGGTGGCCGTGATGATCCGGTGTGGCAAACGTTGCCGGCATATGACACTGCGCGCACACGGCCTGCTGTGGCGCGCGCAATTCCAGCGTGTGCGGGTTGTGGCAGTCGCTGCAGGTGACGCCCGCCGCGTACATCTTGCTTTGCAGGAACGAGCCCCAGACATAGACCTCGTCCATGATCTGGCCGTCGTCGTGGTAGAGGTCGCCGGTCAGGAGCGCGGGCATGTGGTGGTCCATGAATGCCGCCCGGGTCTGCGCGCCGCCGGCGATGGTGCCGCGGCGGGAGTGACAGGTGGCGCAGACCTGGATTTCCGTGTCCGTGGTCTTCGGTGAGCTGCGCCGCGCAATGCCCGTGTCGGTGTCGATGGGCCAGGTCACGCCGTCACGCTCGTCGAGAAGGATGGCCAGCCCCCGGCTTACATCCTGGCCTTTCAGTTCATCTGTCTTTCCGGCCCAGCTGACATGTGCCTCGCCCGGCCCATGGCAGGCCTCGCAGCCGACGTTGATATCGGTCCATGTGGTGGCGTAACGGTCGTTGACCGCGTCATAGCCCTTGACCAGGTCGGTGGAGTGGCAGTCGGCGCACATGTAGTTCCAGTTCTGCTGCCGGCCGGTCCAGTGCAACGGGTCGTCATGTGGAATGGCCTCATCGGGATAGAGGTGAAACCAGCGCTGCCCCCCGGTGGATTCCGCGCGGGCGTCCCAGGCCAGCCCCAGGGCCTGGACACGGCCGTCAGGGAACTCGACCAGGTACTGCTGCAACGGGTCGACGCCGAAGGTGTAGCTGATTTTGAAGTCTGCGAGCTGGCCGTCGGGGCCCTCGGTATTAACAAAAAAATCTCCGTCGCGGCGGAAAAACCGCGAGGTCACGCCCTGGACGGTAACGACGGCATCGTTGAAATCGCCAAGCACGCTTTCATCTGAAGCATGCTGCATGGCCAGGTCATGGTGCGAGCCTGTCCACGCCGCGTGCTCTTCGGCATGGCAGTCCGCGCAGGCGGCCGTGCCGACAAAGCCCTCGCTGGCCATCGCGAAGGGTGCAAAGGCCACCAGGAGCGTGGATACCAACATGAGCAGCAACATGGGCAGCATCAAGTTTGGGGGTCGGCGGCCCATCAGGCGGACTTTGTGAACGGGTTCCATAGCGGGGGCAGTATAGGCGACGACCTCAAGGGGGCAATACCAATTTGGCGTTCGGGATGTCGTTGCCGGCAAGGTAGCGGTATCATACCCGGTTTGATTCAGCGGCCGATGGTAAGCACATTGAAACCGAGGCCGTTCACAATAAACCCTGGACCCAGGCTCGAACTTCCGGAATCCGTTACCCATGAGTAATCGCCAGACCAAGATCATCGCCACGCTCGGCCCCGCCACAGACGACCCCGCGGTTCTCGCGCAGGTGATCGCCGCCGGTGCCGACGTCTTCCGCCTGAACATGTCCCACGGCGGACCGGAAGAGCAGGCCGCGCGCGCGCGGCTGGTGCGCGAAACCGCCAGCAACACCGGCAAGGAAGTGGCACTGCTGGTCGACCTGCAGGGTCCGAAGATTCGCGTCGAGAAGTTTGCCAACGGCGGCGTCGAACTCGAGCCGGGCCAGCCCTTCACGCTGGATGCCAGCGCCGAACCTGCGCCGGGTGATGACCGTCGCGTGGGCGTGACCTACAAGGGTCTGCCCGGTGACGTGAAGCCGGGCGACACGCTGCTGCTGGACGACGGCCTGATCGCCATGCAGGTGGTCGAGGTCGAGGGCGACCAGATTCACTGTGAAACGGAAGTCGGAGGATATCTTTCCAGCCGCAAGGGCCTGAACCTGAAGGGCGGCGGCCTGTCGATCCCCGGCATCGCCGATCACGACCGCGCCGACATCAAGCGCGCCGCCGAGATGGACGCCGATTACCTGGCCGTGTCATTCCCGCGCAACGCCGACGACATGATCCAGGCGAAGAAGCTGCTGCGCGAAGCCGGCAGCCACGCCCGCGTCGTGGCCAAGATCGAGCGCGCCGAGGCCATCGAGAACCTGGAAGAGATCATCGACGCCAGCGACGTGGTCATGATCGCGCGCGGTGACCTGGGCGTTGAGATCGGCGACGCCGAGCTGCCCGGCCTGCAGAAACGCATCATCCGCGCCGCGCTGGACCAGAACCGCGTGGTGATCACCGCCACCCAGATGATGCAGTCCATGGTCGAGAACCCGGTGCCCACGCGCGCCGAGGTGCTGGACGTGGCCAACGCCGTCATCGACGGCACCGACGCCGTGATGCTGTCGGCCGAAACGGCCGTCGGCCGCCACCCGGTCAAGGTCATCGAGGCCATGAACCGCGTCTGCGTGGGCGCCGAAGCCCATGTCGAGAGCCTGCATTCCGAGCGCGGCATGAACGTGCGCTTCAACCGCATCGACCAGGCCATCGCCTCGGCGGCCATGTACATGGCCACGCACGTGAAGGTCGACGCCATCATCGCGCTGACCGAATCCGGCTCCACCGCCCAGTGGCTGTCGCGTGTGCGTACCCCGGTCCCGATCTTCGCGCTGTCCGCGCTGGCCGCCAGCCGTCGCCGCATGGCCATGTACCGTGACGTCTATCCCATCGCCCACGTGCCGCAGGGCAAGGGCATGGACAAGGTGCTGGCCAACGTCGTCGCGCTGCTGCTCGACCAGGGCCGCGTGAAAGTGGGCGACCGCGTCATCCTCACCATGGGCGACCGCCTGGGCAATGAGGGCGGCACCAACAGCCTGCGCCTGGTCCAGGTGGCCAGCGACGGCTTCGTCGACAGCCAGACCAAGCTGGACCTGCACTGAGATTGCGGCAAACAGCCTGATTTCATGGAACCGATTGCATTGCATTGGCAATCGCCATGAATAGTTTTGTTGCGCGTCACGCTTTAGAATGCGGGGTTCCCATCGAATAACGACAGGAGAGGCTCAATGAGCAGTATGGACCTGGTGAAAACCGCCGCGGCCATGGTGGCCGAAGGCAAGGGCATTCTCGCCATCGACGAGAGCACGGGCACCTGCCAGAAGCGTTTCGATTCCATTGGTGTGGAGTGCACCGAGGAAAACCGCCGCGCCTATCGCGACATGCTGCTGACCACGCCGGGGCTGGGTGATCATATTTCCGGTGCCATCCTGTTTGATGAAACGCTGCGCCAGGCCACGGCCGACGGCACGCCGTTCACGAAAGTCATGACCGACGCCGGCATCCTGCCCGGCATCAAGGTCGACAAGGGCGCGCACCCGCTGGCGGGCGCCGCCCCCGGCGAGAAGGTCACCGAGGGCCTGGACGGCCTGCGTGCCCGCCTGGAAGAGTATGCGGAACTGGGCGCCAAGTTCGCCAAGTGGCGCGCGGTGATCACCATCGGCGAGAACATGCCCACGCCGGGCTGCATCGACGCCAACGCCCATGCCCTGGCCCGCTACGCGGCGCTGTGCCAGGAAGTCGGCCTGGTGCCGATGGTCGAGCCCGAAGTCATCATGGACGGCGAGCACGACCTCGACGAATGTTACGAAGTAACCGAGGCCACGCTGCGCTCGCTGTTCAGCGAGCTGTACGAGCAGAATGTGCTGCTGGAAGGCACCATCCTGAAGGCCAGCATGGTGATTTCCGGCACCAAGGCGTCAAATCGCGCCGGTGTCGACGAAGTCGCCCGTGCCACGCTGCAGTGCCTGCTGAACGCCGTGCCCGCGGCCGTGGCGGGCGTCGTGTTCCTGTCTGGTGGCCAGTCGGATGAAGAAGCCACCGCCCACCTGGACGCCATGAACAAGCTGGGTGAATTCCCGTGGCCGCTGACGTTTTCCTACGGTCGCGCGCTGCAGGCGCCGGCGCTGGCCACCTGGGGTGAGAACCCGGCGGCCAACGTGGCCGCCGCCCAGGCCAAGCTGGCGCACCGCGCGCGCATGAACGGCCTGGCCGCGAAAGGCGAGTACGACGCCGGCCTTGAAGCCGCCTGACGTTCGCCAACACGACTGAGTCCCAGGCCCGGGCAGCCCCCGGGCCTTTTTATCCCCGAACTGGACGCCGTGCCATGAAGGACAAACTCAAGGAAGCCGCGCTGGAGTATCACCGCTCTCCGCGGCCCGGCAAGATCAAGATCACGCCCACCAAGGCGCTGACGACGTCGCGCGACCTGGCGCTGGCGTATTCGCCGGGCGTGGCCGCGGCCAGCGAGCTGATTGCCGAGGACCCCGCCGAGGCCGGCAACATGACAGCACGCTCCAACCTGGTCGGCGTGGTCACCAACGGCACGGCCGTGCTGGGTCTGGGCGATATCGGCCCGCTGGCGGCCAAGCCGGTCATGGAAGGCAAGGGCGTGCTGTTCAAGAAGTTCGCCGACATCGACGTCTTCGACATCGAGATCGACGAGCGCGACCCGAAAAAGCTGATCGACATCGTTGCTTCGCTGGGCCCCACCTTCGGCGGCATCAACCTGGAAGACATCAAGGCGCCGGAGTGCTTCGAGGTGGAAGCGGCGCTGCGCGAGCGCATGAACATCCCGGTGTTCCACGACGACCAGCATGGCACGGCCATCATCGTGGCCGCCGCGGTCACCAATGCACTGGAACTGGTTGAAAAGGACATCGGTGAAGTCAAGCTGGCCGCCAGCGGCGCTGGCGCGGCCGGCATGGCCTGCCTGGACTTGCTGGTCAAGCTGGGCATGAAGCGCGAGAACATCACCGTCAGTGACAAGGCCGGCGTGGTTTACGAGGGTCGGGTCGAGGACATGGACCCGCGCAAGGCGCAGTACGCCACGCCCACTGAAAAGCGCACTCTGGCCGAGATCTTGGAGGGCGTCGACATCTTCCTGGGCGTGTCCGCCGGCGGCATCGTCACCGGCGAGATGATCGCCTCGATGGCCGAGCGCCCGATCGTGTTGGCGCTGGCCAACCCGGTGCCCGAGATCATGCCGGACGAAGTGCTGGCGGTGCGTCCCGACGCCATCATCGCCACCGGCCGCTCGGACTTCCCGAACCAGGTCAACAACGTGCTGTGTTTCCCGTTCATATTCCGCGGCGCGCTGGATGTCGGCGCAACCGGCATTAACGATGAAATGCAGATGGCCTGCGTGAATGCGTTGGCGGAGCTGACCCGCAAGGAAGTCAGCCCGGTGAGCGCGGCCGCTTACGGCGAGGAAAACCTGAAGTTCGGTCCGCAGTACCTGATTCCGAAGCCGTTCGACCCGCGCCTGCTGGTGCAGCTGGCGCCCGCCGTGGCCCGTGCGGCCATCGAAAGCGGCGTGGCCACGCGGCCCATCGAGAACATGGAGGCCTACCGCGAGAAACTCGAGCAGTTCCTGTGGCGGACCGGCATCCTGATGAAGCCGATCTACGATGCCGCGCGCCGCGACATCAAGCGCATTGCGTTTGCCGAGGGCGAGGAAGAGGTCATCCTGCGCGCGGTGCAGATTATCCTGGATGACTGCGTGGCGAAGCCGGTGCTGATCGGCCGTCCGTCGGTCATCGCCCAGCGTGTCGAAAAGCTCGGGTTGCGCTTCGACCCGGAAAGTGACGTCGAGATCGTCAACCCGGAATACGACCCGCGCTTCCGCGAATACTGGACGCTGTATCACTCGCTGATGGAGCGCAAGGGTGTGTCGCCGGTACTGGCGAAAGCTATCGTGCGCACGCGCAACAGCGTGATCGCGGCGCTCAGCGTCAAGCGCGGCGACGCCGACGGCCTGATCTGCGGCATCGTCGGCCGCTACCAGGACAAGGTCGAGCGCATCCGCGATGTCATCGGCGTGCAGAACGGCGGCGATATCATGGCTGCGCTCAGCGTGCTGGGTACCGAGGAAGGCACCTATTTTGTCTGCGATACGCAGGTCAACGCCGACCCCAGTGCTGAAGAGATCGTGGAGATCACGCTGATGGCCGCCGAGAAGGTGCGCCATTTCGGCCTGGTGCCGCGCGTGGCGCTGTTGTCGCACTCCAGCTTCGGCAGTCACGACGACGTGCAGGCGCAGAAGATGCGTCGCGCGCTGGACCTGCTGCTCGAGCGCGCGCCCGACCTGGAAGTGGACGGCGAGATGCCGGCCGACATGGCCATCGACGTCGAATACCGCCGCCGGGTGTTCCCGAATTCGCGCCTGAAGGCGCCCGCCAACCTGCTGGTGATGCCGACGCTGGGCGCCGCGCATATCGCCTACAACCTGGCGCGCGTCGTTGGCAACGCCGTCGCCGTCGGCCCCATACTGTTGGGTACGGCGCAACCGGCACATATACTGACACCCTCGGCGACCGTTCGCCGGGTGGTCAACATGACAGCACTGGCCGCGGTGGAGGCCCAGTTGCTGGAATCCAAGCAACAGGAAAAAGATAGATGACTGGTAATTCAGTGCGGGCCGGCGCGTCCGCCCAGAACGATTTGGACCCGAAGGAAACTGCGGAATGGCTGGAAAGCCTGCAGGCGGTCATCGAGCAGGACGGCCCCGAGCGGGCGCACTTCCTGCTCGAACACCTGGTGGACTTCACCCGGCGCTCCGGTGGTCACTTGCCGTACGACGCCACCACGGCGTACATCAACACCATCCCGCCGCACCTGGAGCCGGAAGTACCCGGCGACCGCGAGCTGGAGTACCGGATCCGTTCGATCATCCGCTGGAACGCGATGGCCACGGTGCTGCGCGCCGGCAAGCGCGGCGGCGAACTGGGCGGCCATATCGCCAGCTTCGCCTCGGCCGCGACGCTGTACGACGTCGGCTTCAACCACTTCTGGCGCGGTAACGACCACGCCGACGGCGGTGACCTGCTCTACATCCAGGGCCATTCATCGCCGGGCATTTACGCCCGCGCCTTCCTGGAAGGCCGCCTGAGCGAAGACAAGATGGACCGCTTCCGCCAGGAAGTCGACGGTGACGGCCTGAGTTCCTACCCGCACCCCTGGCTGATGCCGGACTTCTGGCAGCTGCCGACGGTATCCATGGGCCTGGGGCCGATCATGGCCATCTACCAGGCGCGCTTCCTGAAATACCTGACCAACCGCGGCATCACCGACGCGGCCAACCGCAAGGTCTGGTGCTTCCTGGGCGACGGCGAGACCGACGAGCCGGAAAGCCTGGGCGCGATCTCGCTGGCCGGCCGCGAAGGCCTGGACAACCTGATCTTCGTGATCAACTGCAACCTGCAGCGCCTGGACGGCCCCGTGCGCGGCAACGGCAAGATCATCCAGGAACTGGAAGGCGTGTTCCGCGGCGCCGGCTGGAACGTCATCAAGGTCATCTGGGGCTCCTACTGGGATCCGCTGCTGGCGAAAGACAAGGACGGCCTGCTGCGCAAGCGCATGGAAGAAGCCGTCGACGGCGAGTACCAGAACTACAAGGCCAAGGGCGGCGCGTACACGCGCGAGCATTTCTTCGGCAAGTACCCGGAGCTCAAGGCGATGGTGGCCAACCTGTCCGACCAGGACATCTGGCGCCTGAACCGCGGCGGCCACGACCCGATGAAGATCTACGCGGCCTACGACGCGGCTACCAAGCATAAAGGCCAGCCGACGGTCATCCTGGCGAAGACCGTCAAGGGCTACGGCATGGGTTCATCGGGCGAAGCCCAGAACATCACCCACCAGCAGAAGAAAATGGATACGGAGTCCATCCGACAGTTCCGCGACCGTTTCGGCGTACCGATTCCGGACGAGAAGCTGGAAGAGGTGCCGTACTACCACCCGGGCGAAGACAGCCCGGAAGTGAAGTACATGCTGGAACGCCGCGAAGCGCTGGGCGGCTCGCTGCCCGAGCGCCGTCACGCCATGGAGCCGCTGGATATTCCCGATCTCGAGAAGTTTGCGTCACTGCTGAAAGACACCGGTGACAGGGAAATCAGCACCACCATGGCCTTCGTCCGCGCGCTTGCGATTTTGCTGCGCGACAAGGGCCTGGCCAAGCGCATCGTGCCCATCGTCGCCGACGAGGCGCGTACCTTCGGCATGGAGGGCATGTTCCGCCAGCTGGGTATCTACGCGGCCAAGGGCCAGCTCTACGAACCGGTCGATTCCGACCAGCTGATGTTTTACAAGGAGTCGCAGAACGGCCAGATCCTGCAGGAAGGCATTACCGAGGCCGGCGCCATGAGCTCATGGATTGCCGCGGCCACCAGCTACGCCGCCAGCGGCGAGGTGATGATCCCGTTCTTCATTTACTACTCGATGTTCGGCTTCCAGCGCGTCGGCGACCTGGCCTGGGCGGCCGGCGACCTGCGCGCGCGCGGTTTCCTGCTGGGCGGCACCTCCGGCCGCACCACGCTGAACGGCGAAGGCCTGCAGCACGAAGACGGCCACAGCCATATCCTGTCCGGCACCATCCCGAATTGCATCTCCTACGACCCGACGTTCAGCTACGAGCTGGTTGTGATCGTGCAGGATGGCATGCGCCGCATGTACGCCGACTGCGAGGATGTCTACTACTACATCACGGTGATGAACGAGAACTACACCCACCCGGAAATGCCGGAAGGCGCCGAGGAGGGCATCCGCCGTGGCCTGTACCTGTTCCGCGAGGGTGCCAAGGGCAAGAAGCGCGTGCAGCTGATGGGCTCCGGCGCCATCCTGCGCGAGGTCATTGCCGCCGCCGATATCCTGAAGGCCGATTACGGTGTGGAATCGGACATCTGGAGCGCCACCAGCTTCAACGAACTGCGCCGCGACGGCGAGACCGTCGAGCGCCAGAACCGCCTGAACCCGGGCAGCGACGACAAGAGCTGGGTCGAACAGTGCATGACCGGCCACGAAGGCCCGGTCATCGCCAGCACCGACTACGTGCGCTCTTTCGCCGAGCAGATTCGCCAGTGGGTGCCACAGCATCGCTACACGGTGCTGGGCACGGACGGCTTCGGCCGCTCCGACACCCGCGAGAACCTGCGCCGGCACTTCGAGGTCGACCGTAACTACGTGACCTACACGGCGCTGCACAGCCTGTACCTGGATGGCGACGTCAGCGAGAAAGACCTGCTGGCCGCCCGTGACAAACTCGGCATCGACGCCGACCGCATCTACCCCCTGAAGGCCTGATCATGGCGGAAAAGATTGAAGTCAAAGTACCGGACGTTGGTGATTTCGAAGACATCCCGGTGATCGAAGTCCTGGTCTCCGTCGGCGACACGGTCGAGGAAGAAGACTCGCTGGTCACGCTGGAGTCCGACAAGGCCACCATGGAAGTGCCGTCGCCCGCCGCCGGCACCATTGTCGAGCTGAAAGTGAAGCTGGATGACACCGTCAGCGAAGGCGATGTCGTGGCCGTGCTGGAAGTGTCCGGTGAAGGCGGTGAGACGGATAACGGTGAGAGCGGTGAAACGGAGGCGGCCGAAGCGCCTGCCGCCGAGGCCGCCGCCCCGGCTGAGCCGGAGAAACAACCCGAACCCGAAGCGCGGAAAGCAGAAGCCGATAAGCCGGCTGAAAAGGCCGCGCCGGCACCCAGCGCCGGCCCGCGGCAGTCGCCGCCGGTGCCTATTGGCGCCGACACCACGCTGCCCGACCGCGTGCCCTACGCCAGCCCGGCCATCCGCGCCTTCGCGCGTGAGCTGGGCGTCGACCTGTTCAAGGTCAGCGGCACGGGCCGCAAAGGCCGCATCCAGCGCGAAGACGTGTCCGGTTTCGTCAAGCAGGCCCTGGCCGGTGGCGCAGGCGCCGCGGCCGCTGGTGGCGGAGGCGGCCTGGACGTCGCGCCGCCGCCCAAGATTGACTTCAGCAAGTTCGGCGAGACCGAGGTCCAGGAACTGTCGCGGATCAAGAAGATTTCCGGCAAGAACCTGCACCGCAACTGGGTCACCATCCCGCACGTCACGCACAACGACGAGGCGGATATCACCGCGCTGGAAGCCTTCCGTAACGCCAACAAGGCGCAGGCCAAGGCCCAGGGCTTCAACCTGACGCCGCTGGTGTTCCTGATCAAGGGCGTGGTCAGCGCGCTGAAGAAGCACCCGAACTTCAACGCTTCGCTGGACCCGACCGGGGAGAACCTGATCCTGAAGCGCTACTTCAACATCGGTATCGCCGTGGACACACCGGACGGCCTGGTCGTCCCGGTCATCCGCGACTGCGACAAGAAGGGCGTGATGGAGCTCGCGAAGGAGCTGGGTGACGTCAGCGTGCGCGCCCGAGACGGCAAGCTGAAACCGGCCGACTGGCAGGGCGCGTGCTTCTCGATCTCCAGCCTGGGCGGTATTGGCGGCACCGATTTCACGCCGATCATCAACTCGCCCGAGGTGGCCATCCTGGGCGTCTCACGCTCGAAGATGACCCCGGTATGGGACGGCGAAGTCTTCCGTCCGCGGCTGATGCTGCCGATGTCGCTGAGCTACGACCATCGTGTGATTGACGGCGCCCAGGCGGCACGGTTCTGCCGCACGCTGGCCGGCCAGCTGGAAGGCCAGGGCCTGCTGTCACTGTGAGCCCGATGCCCGGTCACACCGATGCCAATGCCGGTGTCGGCCGCGGCATGCTCTGGCTGGCCGCCATCGGCGTGCTGGCCGGGCTGACCTGGATGTTCTCGGCCATGCAGGATGAACCGGGCCAGGCCGTCAGCGGCACCGACGCCGGCGGTCGCGCCATGATCCAGCTGCCGCAGGATCGCAGCGGCCACTACCTGGCCGAGGGCACGATCAACGGCCAGGCCATCCATTTCCTGGTCGACACCGGCGCCACGGACGTGGCGGTGTCGGAGGCACAGGCCCGGGCCCTGGGCCTGGATTTCGGCCCGCGAGTGACGGTGATGACCGCCGCCGGCCCGGCCGAGGCCTGGATGACCCGCCTGGACCGCGTGTCCATCGGCGGGATTTCAAGAAACAACGTACGCGCCACCATTACACCGGCGCTTGGCGAGGAGGCCCTGCTGGGCATGAGTTTTCTGAAGCATTTTGACATCCGCCAGACCGGCGGCACCCTGATCATCGCCGAAAAGGGGTTTGAGACGTGAGCAACACGATTGAAGTGAAAGTGCCGGACATCGGCGATTTCGAAAATATCCCCGTCATCGAGGTGCTGGTCGCCGCCGGCGACGAGGTCGAGGCCGAGCAGTCCCTGGTCACCCTGGAGTCCGACAAGGCCACGATGGAAGTCCCGTCCCCGGCCAACGGCAAAATCGTCAGCGTCACCGTGTCCGAAGGCGACGAAGTCTCCGAAGGCACCGTCATCGCCACCCTCGAGCCCGCCGAAGGCGAAGCCTCCGGCGACGAATCCGCCGAATCACCGTCCGAACCGGAACCCGCCGAAGCTCCGACCGAAGCCAACGAGCCGCCGGCCGCAACAACCGCCCCGGAAGCCGACAGTCACGCGTCACCCGTCACCCGTCACCAGCCTCCAGAAGGCGACTTCGACTACGACGTGGTCGTCCTGGGCTCCGGCCCTGGCGGCTACACCGCCGCCTTCCGCGCCGCCGACCTGGACCTGAAAGTCGCCCTCGTCGAGCGCTACGAATCACTGGGTGGCGTCTGCCTGAACGTCGGCTGCATCCCTTCGAAGGCCCTGCTGCACGCCGCCAACGTCATCGACGAAGCCGCCCACATGGCCGAGCACGGCGTGGTCTTCGGCGAACCCGAAATCCAGATCGACCCGCTGCGCGGCTGGAAAGACCAGGTGGTCGGCCAGCTGACCGGCGGCATCGCCGGCATGGCCAAGCGCCGTGGCGTCGACGTCATCCAGGGCACCGGCACCTTCTCCGGCGATCACGCCATGAAAATCGAAGGCGAGGACGGCGAGAAAGAAGTCTCGTTCCGCCACGCCATCATCGCCGCCGGCTCGCAGGCCTTCAAATTGCCCGGCCTGCCGTGGGACGACCCGCGCATGATGGACTCCACCGACGCGCTGGAACTGAAAGATGTTCCGGAGAAACTGCTGGTGGTCGGTGGTGGCATCATCGGCCTGGAAATGGCCAGTGTCTACCAGGCGCTCGGCAGCAAAGTGACCGTGGTCGAGCTCACTGACCAACTCATGCCGGGCGCCGACAAGGACCTGGTCAAACCGCTGCAAAAACGCATCGAGCCCCGCTACGAGGCCATCTGCCTGGAAACCAAGGTCACCGGAATCGAGTCGAAAAAAGACGGCTTGCATGCCACGTTCGAAGGCAAAAAGCTGCCCGACAACACCGTATTCGACCGTGTGCTGGTGGCTATCGGCCGCGTGCCCAACGGCAACAACATCGGCTGCGACGCCGCCGGCGTTGAAGTCACTGACCGCGGCTTCATCCCGGTCGACAAGCAGATGCGCACCAACGTGCCGCACATCTTCGCCATCGGCGACATCGTCGGCCAGCCGATGCTGGCCCACAAGGCCACCCACGAAGCCAAGGTCGCCGCAGAAGTCTGCGCCGGCCACAAGAGCGCCTTCGAGGCCCGCGTGATTCCGTCCGTCGCCTACACCGACCCGGAAGTCGCCTGGGTGGGCCTGACCGAAACGGAAGCGAAGGAGCAGGGCGTGAAGTACGGCGTCGGCAAGTTCCCGTGGGCCGCCTCCGGCCGCGCCCTGGGCATCGGCCGATCCGAGGGCTTTACCAAGCTGCTGTTCGACGAGGCCACCGACCGCGTCATCGGCGCCGGCATCGTCGGGCCGCACGCCGGCGACCTTATCGCCGAAGTCGCACTGGCCATCGAAATGGGTGCGGAAGCGGCCGATATCGGCCTGACCATCCATCCGCACCCGACGCTTTCAGAGTCGGTCGCGATGGCTGCCGAAGTGTTCGAAGGCACGGTGACGGACCTCTACATTCCGAAGAAAAAACGGTAGAACTGGTGCCGGTTTTTTGCCGGCGCCAACCGAGCCGGATTAGGCCCCCCTGAATTTGACAGGGCGTTCTCTTTATCAATAATAGGCACCAACAAGGACGTGAGGTGACACTCAATCTATGTGTGATTATCAGGTGCTGTCATGACAGCATGGTTTTGTTCCCCATCCCGTGCAAAGCGGATTAAAAGTGCTGTTTTTTGTCTCGGGCTACTCACCGTAGCAGCTTTCCCCGGCGCACTCTTCGCCGACACCCCAACCGTATCGTCGGGCCACTCCGCGCAATGGTACAACCGCGAACGTAGCGGCGAAGGCCTGGTCCTGGAAGTGCTTAGCGATGAACTGGCGCTGGTCTACTGGTTTACATACGACGAGTCCGGAAACCAGCGTTGGCTACAGGATGTTGGCAATATCGACGGTGACCGTATCGTATTTCCAGAGTTGAAGGTCACTGCCGGCGGCCGTTTCGGCCCAGGATTCGATCCGGAACAGGTCGAACGGATCGTTGTTGGCGAAGCCGTCCTGAGTTTCAGCGACTGCAACACGGCGGAGTGGAGTTACTCCGCGTTCGGCGAAGCCGAAACGATCCCGATGACACGCCTGACCAAAACCATGGCGGCGGGCTGCCAGCCCATCAACGGCGTGCCCGGGCAGCCGGTGATGGAGTACGCTGGACAAAGCGGCTCGTGGTACGACCCCACCCATTCCGGCGAGGGTTACACGCTGCAATGGATGTCCCGCAACGAGGCGGCGGTGATCTGGTTCACCTATGACGGTGAAGGCAACCAGTATTGGATAACGGGCGTCGGCTCAAGGGTCGGCGACGAAATCGTGTTTCCAGTGACGCATTCAGCGAGCGGCCCCAGCTTCGGCCCCGGCTACGACAAGGAAAAGCTACAGCTCAGCGAATGGGGCAGCCTGACGCTTGAAATCAACTGCAACATCGGGGTTGCCAGGTACGAATCCCATCATCCCGATTTCGGCAGCGGCACGCTGAACCTGTCCAGGTTAACCCGGCTAAGCAAGCCAGGTTGTCCCTATCAAAAACCAAAGCTTTCTGACCTCTACGAGTTTCGTGTCACAGAAATCGACTACAGGCCGCTTGCCGATGACTCCGGGAACGTTCTGAGGGATATGAGTTTCGATGCAAGCGATATCGCTTCAGACGGCACCGTTGTCGGGACTCGAATTCGATTGTTAACCAGGG
Source organism: Marinihelvus fidelis (assembly GCF_008725655.1). Taxonomy (NCBI): domain Bacteria; kingdom Pseudomonadati; phylum Pseudomonadota; class Gammaproteobacteria; order Chromatiales; family Wenzhouxiangellaceae; genus Marinihelvus; species Marinihelvus fidelis. The sequence continues at coordinate 20,004 of NZ_VYXP01000007.1, forward strand.
ATCTATTTCGGTGGTTGCCAGACAGCGAACAGTTTTCCGTCGTTGAATCACAATTTGTTACGAGAGATGTGGTTATTTCAGAGGATGCAAAGCGGGCAGTCGCGACACGTTTGGTAACAAATCCAGAAGACGAATCCGACAGGTATTGGGAACCTATCTGGAACACGTCTGCAACTGACAGCTGGGAGTCAATACCAAATTTCCAACTCGAGTCCCCAGTTGTCAGGGCCATTTCCAGAAATGGTGGCTATCTCGTTGGTGTTATTGAGTCCGACGATGAAATGAAATTGCCTTGGACTTGGAGTGTCGAATCGGGCCAGAAAACCTTCGGTCTTAGCCCAGGGCTTAGGGTAGGAATCCCTTGGGCGGTGAGTAACGACGGTAGTGTGTTCATTGGCAATCAGGCTGATTTCAGGAAAGGGTTTCGTGAAGAGCTTGCGACGTTATGGACTAGTGATGGCAAACCTGAATTTCTGCGGGATGAATCCGGCCAGATTTTGGGCTTTTCCCAAGCTTGTAACGATACATGCGATGTGATTCCAGGTAGTTACCATGGTGGCGAGTTGGATCTTGAAGACCCAAATAGTCAAAAATTTTGGCTTTGGACAAGGCGATTTGGGGTGCAGTATTTTGAGGATGATTTGCCAGGTGTGATCGATTCCTTTTATCCGCCGTCAAGATTGGTGTTTGATACTTCCGACGACGGTAGTTTGTTTGTTGGTCGGTACCTCACCATATTCAATGGTGAGAGAGTTCAAAGGCCAGTTATATGGACACAGCGCACTGGCGTTCTTTCCCTATTTGAGCTTCTTGAAGGCATCGAAGGCTGGGATACAAACTGGAAAGATGTTCAAGCGGTCGCTGTGAGCAGTGACGGAACTAAAGTGTTGTTAAATGGTAGTTTTCAGGTGCCCCCAGAACGTGTTTCAGGGCAATACAGTCGGGCTATGATTCTCGAATTGGTGCCTAAATCAAATACCGATTGAATGAGCTTTATGTCGTTTAATTCTTTGAAAGGGAGATAAAACTGTTAGGAGGTTTGGAATTGAGAAAGGATGCTCTAAGACGTATATCGATGTTAGGAATTTGCTTGGTATTGCTTTTGGGTAATGGGTTCGCATATCCCAGTTCGGGCGCTTTAGACCCCGGAATGATTCAGTCGTTGAAAGCCGCTCACGGACTCGACGAAGAAGGTGTGATTGAGCGTTTGGTTGCTGAACAGGTTGCTTTTGACCAACATGAACTAGCGGTAGAGGTACTTGGGGATTCGTTTGCTGGAGCTTGGTTTGATGAGGAAAAATGGTTGCTCACAGTCGCAGCTGTTCCAGGGCCGAGAGTCGATGTGGCGACTCGTCTGGGCCTGAATATTGTTTCTGTGGATAGGACGCTGGAAGAGCTACAAGCTATTCTGTCCGAAACCATTAAGAATGCGCATGCAGATGAGGATTGGGAGGTCGCCTTTGCTGGTGCAGGAATCGACCTCTTGAATAATGCCATTGTCATTAAGTACAAATCCCATTATGCGGAATTTGCAATAAACTCCGTTAACAAATTGCACAATGATGTGTCGTCAATTCGCCTTGAAGAAGTGCGATCACTTCCAACTCTGTCCCAGGCAATTCTGGGTGGCAACCACTACCACAACCCGGTGCCTCAGTACGATTGCTCAATTGGCTTTGCAACCATTTCGGGATTTTATACGGCAGGTCATTGTGGGAGCCCGCCTGACAGTGTTGAAGATCAAAACGGTAACCCAATGGGCCTGTTCGTTGATAATGACTGGACGAACAACGATATCGCCTTAGTGGACATTGATCCTGGTTGGGCAACGACAGACCAGGTGAATGGATATTCAGACGGCATCATTAGCGTTCCTGCCGCGTACGGCGGATTCCGAACGCCCCTAACAGGTACGTCTGTCTGTCGCTCTGGTCAAGCAACTGGAGGGTTGCATTGCGGTACCATTCTCGCTACCAATGATACACAACAGTTTGGAGTGCCTGGGGGTGGGTACGTTACGCTGTCAGGCACCGTCAAGACTGACGTTTGTCAATTGGGTGGGGACTCTGGTGGCCCATTTATCGTCGCGAGTTCACATCTGGCGCAAGGGACACTGATTGGTGGATACCCTACGTCATGTCCGGGAACGAGTAGTGGTGCTTGGTTTGAGCCTATTTCAAAGCATATGACTGAGCTTGGCGATGAAATCAGGACTACGCACGGGAGCAACCCACCTGATATCACTAACCCAGTCTGCCCTGACACCAGTTTGCTTGCGGCGGGGCAGTTTCTGTGTGATGTGGGCACCTATGACTCGCAGGGTTTGACCGATGTTACGTGGACAAGTAGCGTACCGGGTCAGCCAGTTGGGGTGAACAATTTTTACTTTGGAACGTGCACGCCAGGTTTCTGGGTAAATGTGGACCTGGAACTGGAAAACGCGCATGGTTCGGACTCCCAAAGCTTTGGGTTTACGTGCCCGAGTTTTCCTTAGTGAACTGACTTTCTGACGGAGCTCGCCCCCGGATTCCGGGGGCGAGTATTCGTTTTTTACCGCAACTTATCTATTTGTCAGCTTTCGTTTTTGCTAGCCCGTTTGGAAAGTTGATGTAAATGCCATAGTGCGCTTCATCACGCGGTAAATTCAGATGAATCAGTGCTTGCTGTGGGAAGCTAGATGGCTACTCGCATGCTCATGAAACTCACAGTTATTGAACGAGAAGCACTCGATCTTCCTGCTCAGGATCGGGCGAGGTTGGCTCAGCGGCTACTGGAAAGCCTGGATGGGTTATCCGAGACTGAGGTCCAGCAGCATTGGCTGGAAGAAGCACGCTGCCGCGCGGAAGAGTTGGATCAGGGCATAGTTGCACCTGTTACGGCTGAACAGCTTGATCGACGGATTCAAGCCCGTTTGAAGTGAGGTTGAGTAGCGTCACGCCAGTAGCCAGTAGCACACGCCCGTAATTACGAGCGCCCCGATCAGGTTCAGCATCAGGCCGTTGCGGGCCATTTCGCGCACGGTGACGCGGCCGCTGCCGTAGATGACGGCGTTCGGGGCGGTGGCCACGGGTAGCATGAAGGCGCAGCTGGCGCTCATGGCGGCGGGCACCATCAGCAGCATCGGATCAATGTCCATGGCGCCGGCGGCGGAGGCCAGCAGGGGCATCAACAGGCTGGATGTGGCCGTGTTGCTGGTCACCTCGGTCAGGAAGGTCACCACCAGGCAGGTGGCCAGGATCACCAGCAGCGGCGGGATGGTTTCCAGTACGGACAGGCGCGTGGCGATAATGTCGGCCAGGCCGCTTTGCATGAAGGCGGTGGCGATGGTGATGCCGGAGCCGAACAGGATCAGCACTTCCCAGGGCATTTTCTTGGCCGCTTCCCAGCGCAGTACCCGCTGGCCGTTGCCGGCGGGGGTCATGGCCATGACGACGGCGGCGATCAGCGCCACCGAAGCGTCGTTGGCTTTCGGCAGGCCCAGCCATTCGCTCCAGCCGCCGAAGGGCGCACTGCGCGTTACCCAGGCGACGGCGGTGATGACGAACAGGATCATCACGCGCTTCTCCACCGGGCGCCACTGGCCGACCGCCGGGACTTCGACGGGGCTGTCGAGTTTCAGGCCGCGGGTGAGCCAGAGCGCGGCCAGCGGCACCAGGATGATGACCACGGGCAAGCCGAAGCCCATCCACTGCGGAAAGCTGGGCGCGTTGCCGAAGCTGTTCTCGTAGACCTGCATGAACACCAGGTTCGGCGGCGTGCCGATGGGCGTGCCCAGGCCGCCGATACTCGCGGCGTAGGCGATGCCCAGCAGCAGCGGCACGGCCAGGCGCGCGTGTGCGTGGGCCAGCACCGCCAGCGCCACGGGCAGCAGCATCAGCGTGGTGGCGGTGTTCGAGATCCACATGCTCAGCAGCGCCGAGGCGGCCATGAAGCCCATGACCAGGCCACGGGCGTTGTTGCCGCCGAACAGGCGCACCATGTACAGCGCGATGCGGCGGTGGGCGCCGGAATCGGCCATGGCCTCGGAGATCAGGAAGCCGCCCAGCATCAGCAGGATCAGCGGGCTGCCGTAGGACTGGCCGACCTGGGCGGGCGTCAGGATGCCGAACAGCGGGAACAGCGCCAGTGGAATCATCGAGGTGATGGGGATTTCGACCGGTTCGAAGATCCACCACAGCGCGCAAAGGAAGGTAATGGCGGCGGTGGCGGCGGGGGCGAATTCCCATCCGCTGCCCGTGAGCCAGAAGTGGAGCGCGAGCGCCGCCAGCGGCCCGCCGTAAGTCAAAGCCTGTTTCACCGGTTTTCCCCTTGTCGTTGTTGTTCTTCTGCCTGGCGTTCCCGCCATGTGTCAATCTGGTGTCAACACCATACCTTGACGTATAGTGGAGTTGCCCCGGCTTGTGCAGGGGTATCGCAAGTTCTTATCATACTTGCCCTGGAACCACTTAACGGCCAACCCAAATACAATTAACGGCCGGTTCCGGCTCAGACATTGACGCACCACGGAAAACGCACATGAAAAATGTCAGGCTCACACTCGTTTTGCTTTTATTCGGCGTCACATCGGCGATGGCCGACCCCCATCCGGGAGATGGTGGGGGTGGTGGTGCCCGCAACAAGGACGGCAGCATCGTCACCGGTGTGCTCACCGCGCGCTTCGACCCCACCGCGGGGCTCGAGGGCGTGCCGGTTCCCAACAACCTGTTCTTCCTGGGCACCACCGACCTGACCATCAACGTCGACGCTACCGGCATGCCGCCGACCACCGCGGCGCTGATCGACCAGATCAATTCGCTGGACGGCTTCAGCACCATCGAGCGCTGGACCACCACGTTTGTCGACGATGACGGTAACCCCGGCAACATCGCCCCGGCCTCGGTGATCCCTGGCCAGTCGGTCCGGGTGTTCCAGGTCACGACCAGCGGTATCGTCGCGGTCACCGGCATCATCCGCGAGCTCACGCCGGGTTCGGAATTCGTCGCCGTCGCGCAGGGCAATGTCGTGGCGGTCGTGCCGCTGCGCCCGCTGGCCGAGTACTCCAGCTACATGGCCGTGCTGACCAACGACATCAAGGATGCCGACGGCAACAACGCCACGCCTGACCAGACCTATTTCCTGTCGAAGCGCCACGACCCCTGGGTCGACGCCAACGGCAACAGCACCTACGCCCTGATTGACGACGAGACGGCCCGCACACTGGAGCCGCTGCGCCAGATCACCAACAGCATGGAAGCCGCCGCCGAGAGCGTCGGTATCGACCATGACGACGTGATTCTCAGCTGGACGGTGCAGACCCAGTCCATCACGCCGACGCTGGGGCTGCTGCGCAGCATCGCCCAGCCGGCGCCGGTGATGACCGCGCCGGCCGGCGTAACCACGTCCGTGATTGGCGGCGCGGGCATCGCCGATGTCCACGTCGGCGTCATCACGCTGCCGTACTACCTGGGTATCCCGAGCGAGGAAAACCCGGTCGCGCCGATCACCGATTTCTGGCAGGCCGAACCCGGTGCCTACATTCCGCCGTTCGACCAGTTCGGGCTGGACCCGACGTCGACCAACGTGACCGTGGCCAACCCGTTCCCGGTGCCCACCGGCACCCAGACGGTACCGCTGATCGTGTCGGTGCCCAACGCGGCGTCCGGCCAGAGCCAGCCCTCCGGTGGCTGGCCGGTGGTGATCTACGGCCACGGGCTGGGCTCCAACCGGGTCACCTTGCTGGCCATGGCGGATGCCCTGGCAGCAGCCGGTTTCGTGGGGGTCGCGATCGATTTCCCGCTGCACGGCATCGAGCCGTGGAACACGACGTTCGCGCCGTTCTATGTCGAGAACACGCCGTTTGGCGCGATTGCCGACGAGCGGACGTTTAACGTTGATTTCCAGGACAACGCGACAGGCGCGCCCGGCCCTGACGGCATCGTCGATGCTTCCGGCAGCCACGCGCTGAACTTCCAGGAGTTCCGTACCTCGCGCGACAACGTTCGGCAGGGCATTGCCGACCTGTCGGTACTGGCGGTGTCGTTGCCGAACTTTGACCTTAATGCCGATGGTACGCCGGACCTGCGGCCGTTCGATATCGGCTATGCCGGCCTGTCATGGGGTGGCATCAACGGTACCGGCTTCTCCGCCATCGAACCGCTGGTCACCCGAACGTTCCTGAGCGCCCCCGCCGGCGGTCTGCTACGCGCCGGCGAGGCATCGCCCACCTTTGGGCCGCGCATTCGCGCCGGTCTCGAGGCCGTTGGCATCGTGCCGGGCGACCCGCTGTTCGAGCTTTACCTGACCGTGGGCCAGACCGTGGCCGACTCGGGTGACCCGATCAACTGGGTGTCGACGCTGGGCATGGCCAAGCCGACACTGCTGCACGAAGTCATCGGTGACACGGTGCTGCCCAATGCCGTGGCTGGTGCGCCGCTGTCCGGCACAGAGGCGATGATCCGCGTGGGCGCGCTGAGCGCCTACAGCACCACGCAGGCGAATCCGGACGGGCTCCGGTCCGCGGCGCGGTTCCTGCCGCCGGCCTCGCATGGATCGTTGCTGTCGCCTGCCTCGTCTCCGGCCGCGACGGCGGAGATGCAGGGGCAGATGGCGTCATTCCTGGCCTCCCAGGGTACCTTTATCAACGTCGGCGATTCGAGCCTGATGGTGCAGGTGGTTGAGCCTGAGACATCTCCGGTTCGGGATCCCCGGGAAGACAGCGCGGGCAAGAAGAAGTCCCGCCAGGGTCTCGGGCAGTTCCGTGACCGTGTTGACACGACCTCGCGCGGGGCCGGCCAGGCGGCCGGTGCCAGCAGCGCGAGCCGGTTTGAATAAGGGGGGCTGAGACAATGACCAACATCAAGACCAACGGTTCTTCTTTTTCCGCTGCCACCCGACTGGCGCCCCGTTCCATGGCTGCCGCGATTGCGCTGGCACTGGCTGCGCCGGCGATGGCCATCGACTTCCAGGACCCGGACGGTGAGTGGTCGGGCAGCATCGATACCACCATTAGCTACGGTGCCTCGTGGCGAGCGACGGACTACGACCCGGCGGACGTCGGCAAGTCGGCCAACAACCCGGCGGCGTTCATGCTGCCCGCCGCCCAACAGGCGGCCACCGTAGGCCGCTGGTCGAACAACGACGATGACGGCGACCTGAACTACCGTGACGCCGGCGACGTGATCACCAACGTGGCCAAGATCACCGCCGAGGCGGATTTCCGCTGGCGGAACTATGGCGCTTTTATCCGCGCGTCCGGTTTCTATGATTTTGAGAACGCCGACCAGGATTTCCTCAACGACGAGGCCGAAGAGCGCGTCGGCAAGGATGTCCGCCTGCTCGACGCCTACATCTGGGGCGAGCACCAGGTGGGTGACCATTTCCTCAACTGGCGACTGGGCCAGCAGGTGGTCAGCTGGGGTGAGTCCACCTTTATCCAGGGCGGCCTGAACGTCATCAACCCGGTGGACGTGTCCAAGCTGCGCCTGGCCGGTTCGGAGCTGAAGGAGGCCTTCGAGGGCGTCAACATGCTCTGGGGCTCGATGGACCTGACCGACACGGTGTCGCTGGAAGCGTTGTACATGTTCGAATGGGAGCCGATCATTCCGGACCCGGCCGGCACGTATTGGTCCAGCAGCGATATCGCCACGCCAGGTGCGACCTACGCCATGCTCGGTTTCGGTCTCTACCCGCAGCCGGTTATTAACCAGGACCTGTTCAACTCCGTGTGCCTGCGGGGCAACCTGGGCGCATCGGACACCGGGCTTCCGGCCTCGCTAGTCGGCGCGGGTTGCGCGCTGGCCGTGCCGCGCAGCGAAACGCAGCAGGCCAGCGACAGCGGCCAGTTCGGTGCCGCATTGCGCTGGTACGCCGAGAACCTGAACTCCACCGAATTCGCGTTCTACTACCTGCGCTACCACAGCCGCCTGCCGCTGATTAGCGGTTACGCCCTGACCGAGGTGCCGCCCCCGTTCACCAGTGCCAGCTACTTCACCGAGTACCCGGAGGACATCGACCTGTTCGGTGTCAGCTTCAATACGAACGTGGGGACCTGGTCGCTGGCCGGCGAGGTGAGCTACCGGCCCGAGGCGCCGCTGCAGATCGACGACGTGGAAATCCTGTTCGGCGCGCTGACGCCGTTGAACCCTTTGATCCCTGCAGAGGTCAATCGTTACAAGAGCCAGCTGGGCAATTTCGCGCCGGGCGAGCTGATCCAGGGTTACCACGAGCATTCGTCCTGGCAGGCCCAGGCGACGCTGACCAAGCTGTTCGGCCCGGGCAACTTCCTGCAGGCCGACCAGGTGGCCTTCGTCACCGAAGCGGGCCTGAACTACGTGGATGACCTGCATGATTACAGCACGCTGCGTTACAACGGTTCCGGCACGGATACCGGTGGTGGCGCCGATGCCAGCACCGGCGATTTCAACAACCCGGTTACGGAACCAGATGGCTTCGCCGATGACTTCAGCTGGGGCTACCGCATGCTGGCCCGCGCGAGCTACTTCAACGCCATCGGCGCCTGGACGGTCGCGCCGCGGCTGGCCTGGTCGCATGATGTCGATGGCACGACACCGGGACCCGGTGGTTCTTTCATTGACGGCCGCAAACAGGTGACCGCGGCGGTCAGCTTCAGTTACCTCGACAGATGGGTCGTTGACGTCGCCTATACCGACTACCTGGGTGGCGGCAAATACAACCTGTTGCGCAATCGCGATTTCATCGCGGCCAGCGTCAGCTACTCATTCTGATTGATGGAGATTCGAATGAAGACATTGAAATTTTTCACGCTGAGCATCGCCATCGCGGCTGTCGCCGGCACGGGCTCGCTCCAGGCCGGCCCCAAGCCCGATGAAATTGACCGCCTGTCCGCGGACCTGACGCCGATGGGTTCGGAGCGCGCGGGCAATGCCGCCGGCACGATCCCCGAATGGACCGGTGGCATCACGGAGCCGCCCGCGGGCTACGAGCCGGGCGACCACCACCCGGACCCGTTTGCGAGCGACCAGGTGCTGTTCCGCATCGACGCGTCGAATTACACCGAGTATTCCGACCAACTGAGCGTGGGCCAGAAGGCCATGTTCGAGCGCTACCCGGACACCTATTTCATGGAGGTGTACCCAACGCGCCGTTCCGCTTCGTTCCCACAGCGTTCGCTGGACATGACCATCGAGAACGGCAAGACCGCGACCCTGGCCGACCAGGGTGAGGGCGTGCTCAACGCCGCCGAGGGCTTCCCGTTCCCGTTCCCGGAAAATGCCTACGAGCTGATGTGGAACCACAAGCTCAAGCCCAAGAGCGTGGGCGGTATTCGCTACAACAACCAGGTGGCGCCCACCACCGATGGCGCCTACTCCTTTGTCAAGATTCGCGAGGAGCTGCTGGGCCTGTACTACAAGGAGGGTGTGACCGTCGACGAGATCGACAACATCCTGCTGTACTTCTTCCAGGAAGTGGAAGCCCCGGCGCGCCTGGCGGGCAACATCCTGCTGGTGCACGAAACGCTGAACCAGATCGAGCAGCCGCGCCAGGCGTGGATCTACAACCCGGGCCAGCGCCGCGTGCGCCGTGCGCCCAATGTGGCCTACGACAACCCGGGCACCGCGTCCGACGGCCTGCGCACCAATGACATGACGGACATGTTCAACGGCGCCATGGACCGGTTCGACTGGGAGCTGGTCGGCAAACGCGAAATGTATGTGCCGTACAACAGCTACAAGGCCCACCAGGCCAGCGTCACCACCGACGACCTGGTCAAGCCCGGCCACCTGGACCCGTCCTACTTCCGCTACGAACTGCACCGTGTGTGGGTGATCGAAGCTCGCCTGAAAGACGGCATGCGCCACATCAACTCACGCCGCACGTTCTACCTGGATGAGGACAGCTACCAGATCCTGCTGGTTGATCATTACGACAACCGCGGCGAGCTGTGGCGCGCGTCGGAAGCGCACTGCATCAACTACTACGATATGCCGACGTTCTGGTCCACGTTTGAGGCGCATTACGACCTGCAGTCCGGGCGTTACCTGGCACAGGGCTTCGACAACCAGGATCCGGTCAACACCTTCAACCGCGAACTGTCCCCCGGTCAGTTCACGCCGCAGGCGCTGCGTACCCGCGGCCGCCGTTGATCCATCCGGGCGCTGGGCCGGGCCCGGCGCGTTGTGCCTATAATGAGAGGCCGGCCGCGTGCCGGCCTTTCGTCCAATGGGGGGTAGACGGTGCTCCTGAGCCGTAATCTGACCAGCGTTGTTGTCATGACGGGTTGGCTGCTGCTGACGGCAGGGTTATGGCCGTCGACAGCCTGGTCCCAGGATGAAGGCGGCGCCGATGTCACGGCACAGATGATGCCGCGCGTCTCAAGATCCCTTCTGCTCGATATCACTCGTACCGACGCCGGCCGTTTCGTGGCCGTGGGTGAGCGTGGCCACATCCTGTATTCGGACACCGGCGATGACTGGACCCAGGCCAACGAGGTCCCCAGCCGGGCGACGCTGACCTCGGTGGCGGCGGCGGGCGACCGCCTGTGGGCCGCCGGGCACGACACCGACATTCTGGCCAGCGACGACGGCGGCGAGTCCTGGGCGTTGCTCTATCGCGACATCGAACGGCAACAACCCGTGCTCGACCTGCACTTCTTTGACGAGGCCAATGGCATGGCCGTCGGTGCCTATGGCCTGGCCATGTTCACCACCGATGGCGGTGAAACCTGGGATGAGCGTGTGGTCAGCGCGGACGAGTGGCACCTGAACGCGATACTGGACCGCGGTAACGGGCGCCTGCTGGTGGCCGGCGAGGCCGGCGTGTCCTATGCCAGCGACGATGGCGGTACCACCTGGGTCGACATCCCCATGCCATACCCGGGCTCGATGTTCGGGGCGCTGCAAGCTGCGGGTTGCACCTGGCTGTTCGGCCTGCGTGGCCATGTCCAGCGGCGCTGCGATGACGAAGGTGACTGGGAAGAACCCGCAACGGACACCGTCGCCACGTTGCTGGGCGGACTGGCCGATGACGGCCGGCTCGTACTCGTCGGCAACAGCGGCACGTTGCTGCATGGCGGTAATGGGAAGCCGTTCCGTGTGGTGCATCATTCCAGTGGCGTCGACTTTTCCGCCATCGTCCAGGCCGGAGAAGGGCGTTACCTGCTGACCGGCGAGGGCGGGGTTCACCACTACCCCGAGCGTGACGCGCCATGAGGCAGTCGAACCAGGGCTTCCTGCACCACGTCGCGACATTCCTGATCGGTGCGCGTTACGCCGTCGTCGGGCTGTTCGTGGCCATTACCGTACTGATGGCCTGGGCGATGACCGACCTGAGAATCGAGACCGGGTTCAAGAAGCAGCTGCCACTCGAGCACGAGTACATGCAGACCTTCCTGGAATACGAGGAGGCCTTTGGCGGCGCCAACCGTGTCCTGGTGGCGCTGGTAGCCAAAGACGGCGACATGTTCACGACGCCGTTTTTCGAGTCATTCGAGGAGATCACCAACCAGGTGTTCTTCATCCCCGGCGTCGACCGCGCCAGCGTGCGTTCCATCTTCACGCCCAATGTGCGCTTCGTCGAGGTGGTGGAAGACGGTTTCGCCGGCGGCAATGTCATCCCGTCTGACTTCTCGCCGTCACCGGAGATGTTCGAGCGGGTCCGCTCGAATATCGTCAAGTCCGGCGAAGTCGGCCGGCTGGTGTCCGGCGACTTCAGCGGCGCCATGGTCTGGGCCAACCTGCTTGAAGAGAACCCGCAGACCGGCGAGCGGCTGGACTACCGCCAGGTGGCCGCGCAGCTGGAAGACATCCGTACGCAGTTCGAGAACGAGGACTACAGTGTCCACATCATTGGTTTCGCCAAGATCGTCGGTGACATCTCCGACGGTGCCAAATCGGTGGCGTGGTTCTTCGGCATCGCTCTCGTCATCACGGCCATCCTGCTGTACCTGTACACGCGGTCGTTCTGGCTGACACTGCTGCCCTTGCTGTGTTCGCTGGCGGCGGTGATCTGGCAGATGGGTACGCTGAGCCTGCTCGGCTACAGCCTGGACCCGATGAATATCCTGACGCCGTTCCTGGTGTTCGCCATCGGCGTCAGCCACAGCGTGCAGAAGATCAGCGCCTGGGTGGTGGAGAAGGAGTTCGGTGGGCGCACCCCGGACCAGTGGGCCAAGATCGGCGTCGACGATGTCACCCAGATCCCGCGGCGTTCGCCGATGCACGGCTCCCGGGAGACCATCAAGAAACTGCTGGCGCCCGGCCTGATCGCGCTGATCTCCGACACGATCGGCTTCCTGACCATCCTGTTCATCCAGATCCGCATCATCCAGGAACTGGCGATTACCGCCAGCGTGGGTGTCGCGGTCATTATCTTCACGAACCTGATCCTGCTGCCGGTGCTGTTGTCGTGGGTGCAGTTGCGTGGCGAGCAGAAATACCGGGCCCGGCTGCTGGCCAAGGCCCATACCTCGTCCGGGTTGTGGGAGCGCATTGCCCGGGTGACCGAGCCCCGCGTGGCCGCGATCGTGATCGTCGTCAGTATCGCCCTGTTCGGTGCCGGTATCTGGAAGGCACAGGACCTGCAGATTGGTGATTCCGAGGCCGGCGTGCCGGAGCTTCGGCCCGAGGCCCGATACAACCAGGATGCCGCGCTGATCTCGGAACGGTTCTCACTGGGCGTGGACCAGATCAACGTGGTGGCGGAGACCATTCCCAACGCCTGCACGGAAAACTACCGCGTCATGGAGCGCATCGACCGCTTTGCGTGGAATATCGAGAACGTCGAGGGTGTCCAGCAGGTCGTGACGCTGCCGTACGTGGCCAAGGTGGTGAATGCCGGCTGGAACGAAGGCAATATCAATTGGCGCGTGCTGCCGCGCGATCCTTACTTGTTACGCCAGGCGCTCAGCAATATCGAAACCGACACCGGCCTGCTGAACCGCGATTGCAGTGCCATCCCGATCCTGATCTTCACCGCCGACCACAAGGCGGAAACCATTAACCGGGTCGTAGCGCGGGTCAAGGAACTGCGCACCGAGCTGGACATGGACGAGCCGAAGCTGCGCTTCCGCCTGGCCACCGGTAACGTCGGTGTGATGGCCGCGACCAACGAGGACATCGAGGCCGCCGAGAAACCGATGCTGGCCCTGGTGTTCGGCGCCATCGTGCTGCTCTGCCTGGTCACTTACCGGTCTGTGCTGGGTACGCTGTGCGTGGTGATCCCGCTGGTCGTGGTCTCGACACTGGCCGAGGCGCTGATGGCCATGTACGGCATCGGCCTGAAGGTGAACACGCTGCCGGTGGTGGCGCTGGGCGTCGGCATCGGTGTGGACTACGGCATCTACATCTATAACCGTCTCGATACCCTGCTGAAGGAAGGTTTCAACCTGGAAGAGGCGTATTACCAGACCTTGCGGCTGACCGGCCGCGCCGTGATCTTTACCGGCCTGACGCTGGCTGCGGGTGTGGGCACGTGGATTTTCTCGCCGCTGCAGTTCCAGGCCGACATGGGGATCCTGCTGTCGTTTATCTTCCTGGCTAACATGGTGGGCGCGATCGTGATGTTGCCGGCGCTGGTGCGCTGGTTGATGCGGCGGACGCCGCAGGCGCCTCGCGGGGCCTGAGGAAGGGGTCGTGACTTTCGGGGCGCGCTCAAGACGTCCCTGTGCGCTCATCGGCGGCCATCCATGGCCGCCGAAGGCCCCGTAAGACACGACCCCATCCTCAGACATACGGAACCCGTTGCGGTGTCCGCCGCATGAGCCAGCGCACCAGCGCCCGCAACACCCCTCCGCAAACGGGTTCTCCGGCCGGCAACCATGCCGCATGCGCGGTGGCGGGTTGGGGTTTCAGTGGACTTCGGCGGCCAGGGATGGCCGCCGATGAGCGCCCATGGATGGCCCGAGCGCTCCACTGAAACCCCAACCCGCCACCACGCAACCCGCGACAAGCTTGCAAACCGGCCGGAGAGCCCGTAAATTCGGCCCCATGAAGAACGTGATGGGCAACAGCATTTTCCCGGGCCGCCGCGCACGACGTACTCGCCGACCACTGTTGGCCGGGTAGCCGTTGCGCAGAGTNGATGGCCCGAGCGCTCCACTGAAACCCCAACCCGCCACCACGCAACCCGCGACAAGCTTGCAAACCGGCCGGAGAGCCCGTAAATTCGGCCCCATGAAGAACGTGATGGGCAACAGCATTTTCCCGGGCCGCCGCGCACGACGTACTCGCCGACCACTGTTGGCCGGGTAGCCGTTGCGCAGAGTCTGAGACTTCACGTGTACCGACGACCCAGCCAAGGCTGGGTTTTTTGTTTTCTGGATGACTGACACGGACGAACGAGTGAAACATTTTCTGACCACGCAGGACTGGAGCGTTGACGAGCTCACGGGGCTGCTCGAACTGGCGGACCAATTGAAGGCCGACCCCCTGAACGACAGCCTGCGCGGCAAGTCCGTGGCGCTGCTGTTCCTGAACCCGTCGATGCGCACGCGTACCTCGTTCCAGGTGGGGGCGCAGCAGATGGGCGCCATCGCCGTGGTGCTGGCGCCGGGCCAGGATGCCTGGGGCGTCGAGTTCGCGCCGGGCGTGGTCATGGACGGCGATGCCGAGGAGCACATCGCCGAGGTGGCCGGCGTGCTGTCGCGCTACGTCGACCTGATCGGCCTGCGCGCGTTCCCCAAGTTCAGGGACTGGTCGCACGACCGCACCGACTCGGTGATCAAGGCGCTGGCGCAGCATTCCACGGTGCCGGTCATCAACATGGAAACCATCGTCCACCCCTGCCAGGAGCTGGCACTGATGCAGACCCTGCGCGGCCGTTTCGGCGACATCGCCGGCCGCAAGATGGTGCTGACCTGGACCTGGCACCCGCGCCCGCTGAATACCGCCGTGGCCAACTCGGCATTGTTGATAGGCACGCGTTTCGGTGCCGACGTCACCCTGCTGTGCCCCAGCGAGGAATACCTGCTGGACCCGCAGTTCATGGACGCGGCGAAAGCCAATGCCGAGGCCAGCGGTGGTTCGCTGCAGGTGAGCCACGATATCGAGTCCGCCTACGACGGCGCCGAGATCGTCTACGCCAAGAGCTGGGGCGCGTTGCCGTATTACGGCCACCCGGAAGAAGAGTGGCGGCTGCGCCAGCACAACAAGCACTTCATCGTTGACGAGGCGAAAATGGCGCTGACCAACAACGGCGTGTTCAGCCACTGCCTGCCGCTGCGCCGCAACGTGAAAGCCACCGATGGCGTGATGGACGCCGATTACTGCCTGGCCCTGGACGAGGCGGAGAACCGCCTGCACGTGCAGAAGGCCCTGATGATGACCCTCGCGGGAGCGAAATAATGAGCAAGACCTACGACGGCGAGAAAATCGTTCTCGCGTTTTCCGGCGGCCTGGACACCAGCTACTGCGTGCTGGCGCTGAAAGAACAGGGCTTCGAAGTCCACACCGTGTTCGTCGACACCGGCGGCATCGCCCAGGACGAAGTGGACTGGATCCGCGAGCGCGCCGAGTCGCTTGGCGCGGCGCAGCATCACCTGCTGGATGTCAGCGAGGCCATCTGGGACGAATTCGTCACCCCGCTGGTGTGGAGCCACGCGCGCATGCTGGGTGAGTACCCGCTGCTGTGCTCGGACCGCTACCTGATCGTGCGCCGCTCGCTGGAGTTGGCCGATCAACTGGGCACAAAGCACTTCGCCCACGGCTGCACTGGCATGGGAAACGACCAACTGCGTTTCGACCAGACCGTGCGCAGCGTCGGTGACTATGTCATCCACGCGCCGGTCCGCGACCTGCAGAAGGTCACCAACGACGTCCGTAACCACGAGATCGGGCTGCTGGAAGCGGCCGGCGTAGAGGTGCCGAAAAAGTCGGGCCAGTATTCCATCAACGAGAACCTGCTGGGCGTCACCATCTCCGGCAGCGAGATCGACCGTTTCGAGGCGCCCGGGCCCGATACCCGAGCGCTGTCCCGGCCACGCTCGGAATGGCCGGAAGCCCCGCTGGAGGTGAAGGTCACATTCGAGAAGGGCGTCGCCGTGGCACTGGATGGCGAACGCCTGGCCGGCCCCGAAATTCTTGGCCGCCTGAACAGGGCCTTCGGTCAGTATGGCGTCGGCCGGCACATCTACACCGGTGACGTCAGCATCGGCCTGAAAGGCCACATCGTCTTCGAGTGCCCAGGCATCGACGCGCTGCTGTGCGCCCACCAGGCCCTGGAAGACACGGTCAACACCAAGCTGCAGAACCAGTTCCGCCATATCGTCGCGCAGCGCTGGGCCGAGCTGGTCTACACCGGCTTTTTCTACGAGCCGCACAAGATTGACCTGGAGGCCTACCTGGCCTCGTCACAGTCCGCCGTCGACGGCACGGTCACCCTGCGTACCGAGGGCGGTAGCCTGATCGCCGTCGCGGTCGAGTCGCCGAACATGCTGGTCGAAGAAGGCGCGGTCTACGCCCAGAGCGCCAGCTGGACGCCGGAAGAAGCGGAAGGCTTCATCAAGCTGCTGGGCCAGAGCTCCACGCTCGCCGCTCGTGTCAGGCGCAATACATGACCCGGCGCGGCATCATCGAGGTGCTCCTGTCACGCGTCACGCGTCACGCGTAACGCGTAACCAGCCAGAAGAGTGGACTGTCACCAGTGTCAACAAAAGTAACCATTGAGCGGGTCCTGGCGCACCTGGAGGCGCTGGTCGCGTTTGATACCCAGAACCCACCACGCGACTTCGATGCGCAGTCGCCGATGTTCGCGTACCTGGCCGAAAGCCTGGGTGAGGCGTTCTCGGTTGACGTGACGGACCATGGCAAGGGCCGGGTGACGTTCCATGCGCGCCGCGGGATGCCGAAAGTGCTGTTCAACGTTCATCTCGATACCGTGCCGGTGCTCGATGGCGCCGCGCGGCCGCCACTGGAGCTGATCGTGGAGGATGGCCGGGCCTACGGGCGCGGGGCCTGCGATATCAAGGGCGCCGCGGCCTGCCTGCTGGCGTTGGCCGAGACCACGGATGCGCCGATGGCGTTGCTGTTCACCACCGATGAAGAGGGCGCCGAGGGCTGCTGCGTGGCCGAGTTTCTGGCCTCCGGCGCTGCAGCTGCCTACTCACAGGTGGTGGTGGCCGAGCCGACCGAGTGCGTGGCGCAGTTCCGTCACCGGGGCTACCTGTCGGCCCGTGGCCGGTTCGTGGGCGTGGGTGGCCATTCTTCTGAGCCGCGCGCGCTCGATGACAATGCCATTCACCGGCTGGTGCGCTGGAGCGCGTCGGCCATTGAGCTGGCCCGGTCGATGGCCGCGGAACGCCGCCGCAGCTGCTTCAATATCGGCACGGCCGGGGGCGGGGTGAAGTCGAACGTTATCGCCGATCACGCCGACATTTTCTGGAGCGCCCGCCTGGCCCCGGGCGACAGTAACGACGACTTCCTGGCGACGTTGTCAGAACTCGATGGCGGAGAGCATGCCGAATGGATAACGTCATTTTCCGGCCCGCCGCTGCCCACCGCCGGGCATGACGATGCTGCCGCGCGCCAGTTCGCGGCGCTGAATGAACTGCCCACCGGGGACGGCCTGGACTTCTGGACCGAGGCGTCTTTGTTCGCCGCGGCCGGCCTGCCGGCGCTGGTCCTGGGCCCCGGGAATATTGAACAGGCCCACGTGGTGGATGAGTGGGTGGCACTGGAACAACTCGAACGCGCCTGCGAGCGGTATGGCGCCGTGGTGAATGGTGATGTCTGAGATTCGTGAAACCGTGCTTGAGTTGCTGGCCCAGCTGGGCTCCAGCCGGGAGGCGCGGCAGTACCTGAAAGAATTCTCCTCGGTGGGCGAGTCACGCTTCGCCGTGGTCAAGGTGGGCGGCGGCATCCTCGCCGACCACCTGGATGAACTGGCCTCGGCACTGGCCTTCCTCCACCGCCTGGGGTTGCGGCCGGTGGTGCTGCACGGCGCCGGGCCGCAGGTCGATTCGGCACTGGAGTCCGCCGGGGTCGAGAGCGAAAAGGTCGACGGCCTGCGCGTGACGTCCGACGCCGTCATGGCCGTCGCGCGGCCGGTGATCTACGAGCAGAACATGCGCCTGGTGGATGCACTGGAAAAACGCGGCATCCGTGCCCGCGGCATCCAGCATGGCATCTTCCACGCGCGCTTCCTGGATCGCGAGAAGTTCGGCCTGGTGGGCGAAATCACCGGCGTCGACCTGGACCCGCTGGAGCGGACCATCGAGGCCGGCGCGCTGCCGGTGCTCACCTGCCTGGGCGAATCGCCGTCCGGCCAGGTGCTGAACATCAACGCCGATATCGCCGCCCGCGAGCTGGTGTGGGCGATCAAGCCGCACAAGATCATTTTCCTTACCCCGTCCGGCGGCCTGCTGGACCGAGACGGCCGGGTGATCACCGCGGTCAGCCTGACCAATGACTACGACGCCCTGATGCAGGAGCCCTGGGTGCACTCGGGCATGCGCCTGAAGCTGCAGCAGATCCACGAATTGCTGATGGGCCTGGACGAGAAGGCCTCGGTGTCGATCACCTCCGCCAACCTGCTCACGCGTGAACTGTTTACCCACCGCGGTGCAGGCACCCTGGTGCGCCGTGGCGAAGTTATCGATATTCATGATCCGCCCGGTGAAGCCGTGATGGACCAGGTCGAGCAGCGCATCGAGGCATCCTTCGGCCGCACCCTGGTGGATGGCTGGCGCGACTCGCTGCACAAGCCGGCGGTGTTGATGTCGGCATCCGGCCGCGCCGCCGCCGTGGTGGTGGAAGGTGCCGGCAGCGTGCCCTATCTCGACAAGTTCGTGGTCACGCCCGAAGCGCAGGGCGAGGGCCTGGGCGCCGCCATGTGGCAGGTGCTGCGAGCCCGCTACCCGACGATGTACTGGCGCTCGCGCAATACGAACCCGATCACGCCCTGGTACTTCCAGCAGGCGGACACCAGCGACCGCAAGGGCAAGTGGGTGGTCTTCACCATCGGCATCGAAGAGCCCGACCTGCGCCGCCAGGTGGTCAAGGAGGCCATGCGTCGCAACCCCGGCTGGGTGGAGAGCGACGATGAGTGAACCGGCGGCTGAAATGACAAGGTCCGTCGCCCTGGTCGGCGGCCGTGGCTACACCGGCGCCGAGTTGCTGGGCCTGCTTGCCCGCCATCCCGTGCTGAAACTGGCCTTCGCCAGTTCCACCAGCCAGGCCGGGCTGCCGGTCACCGAGGTCTGTCCACAATGGCCGGACGCCAACGACCAACTGGTCGCCCTGTCGCCGGGTGAAGTGGCCACGGGTGAAGCCGATGCCTGGGTGCTGGCCGTGCCCAATGGCGCCGCCGCCGAGTGGGCGCAGGCCATCAGCGCCGCGCACCCCACGGCCGTGATCATCGACCTGAGCGCCGATCATCGTTTCGATGATGACTGGGCCTACGGTCTGCCCGAGCTGAATCGTGCGGCCATCCGGCAGGCCAAACGTATCGCCAACCCGGGCTGTTACGCGACGGCGGGCCAACTCGGTCTGGCGCCCATCGCCGATCGCCTGGCGGGCACGCCTTCGTTGTTCGGTGTTTCCGGCTACTCCGGCGCCGGCCGGACGCCATCGCCCAAGAACGATCCGGAGCGCCTGGCCGACAACCTGCTTCCCTACAGCCTGGCTGGCCACGTGCACGAGCGCGAGATCGGCCATCGCCTGGGCAGGCCGGTGCGGTTCATGCCGCATGTCGCGCCATTCTTCCGTGGGATCGCCATGACGATTTCCGCTCGCCTTGGGTCTCCGACCAGCGCAGCAGAGCTGGAAGCGATCTATCGCGAAGCCTATGCCGGCGAGCGGCGCATACGTGTCAGCCGTGAAGCGCCGGAGGTGCGGGATATGCGAGACACACCAGATGCCGCCATCGGTGGCTTTACGGTGTCGCCCGATGACCCACACGACATCGCCGTGGTCAGCGTGCTGGACAACCTGTCCAAGGGCGCGGCCAGCCAGGCGCTGCAGAACATCAACCTGGCCCTGGGCCTGGACGAACAACTGGGACTGGAACCATGAGTGGACCCATCTGGAAGAAGGACGGCGCGGGCA
>NZ_VYXP01000007.1:45000-229245 GCF_008725655.1 Marinihelvus fidelis
TAATAGCTCACTGGTCAAGTCGGTCTGCGCGGAAGATTTAACGGGGCTTAAGTAGTGTACCGAAGCTGTGGATTCGTAACTTTGGTTACGGATGGTAGAGGAGCGTTCTGTAGGCCTGCGAAGGTGAACCGAGAGGTTTGCTGGAGGTATCAGAAGTGCGAATGCTGACATGAGTAACGATAATGCGGGTGAAAAACCCGCACGCCGAAAGCCCAAGGTTTCCTAGCGCAACGTTAATCGGCGCAGGGTGAGTCGGCCCCTAAGGCGAGGCGGAAACGCGTAGTCGATGGGAAGCAGGTTAATATTCCTGCACCAACTGTTACTGCGATGGAGGGACGGAGAAGGCTAAACACGCCAGGCGTTGGTTGTCCTGGTTCAAGCATGTAGGAAGAGATCTTAGGCAAATCCGGGATCTTATATTCTGAGGTGTGATGAGGGGTCCCAACATAGGGACGAAGGTGTTGACGCCATGCTTCCAGGAAAAGCTTCTAAGCATAGGTAACAGTTGACCGTACCGTAAACCAACACAGGTAGGCTGGTTGAGAATACCAAGGCGCTTGAGAGAACTCGGGTGAAGGAACTAGGCAAAATGGTACCGTAACTTCGGGAGAAGGTACGCCCTTGCCGGTGATGAGACTTGCTCTCTAAGCTGGTGGGGGTTGCAATAAAATGGTGGCTGCGACTGTTTATTAAAAACACAGCACTCTGCAAACACGTAAGTGGACGTATAGGGTGTGACGCCTGCCCGGTGCCGGAAGGTTAAGTGATGCGGTTAGCTTCGGCGAAGCTGTTGATCGAAGCCCCGGTAAACGGCGGCCGTAACTATAACGGTCCTAAGGTAGCGAAATTCCTTGTCGGGTAAGTTCCGACCTGCACGAATGGCGTAACGATGGCCACGCTGTCTCCACCCGAGACTCAGTGAAATTGAAATCGCTGTGAAGATGCAGTGTAACCGCGGCTAGACGGAAAGACCCCGTGCACCTTTACTACAGCTTCACACTGAACTTTGACTAGGCTTGTGTAGGATAGGTGGGAGCCTTTGAAGCGTGATCGCCAGATTGCGTGGAGGCAACCTTGAAATACCACCCTGGTGTAGTTGGAGTTCTAACCCAGACCCGTTATCCGGGTCGGGGACAGTGTGTGGTGGGTAGTTTGACTGGGGCGGTCTCCTCCCAAAGAGTAACGGAGGAGCACGAAGGTTGGCTAATCACGGTCGGACATCGTGAGATTAGTGCAAAGGCATAAGCCAGCTTGACTGCGAGATCGACGGATCGAGCAGGTACGAAAGTAGGTCTTAGTGATCCGGTGGTTCTGAATGGAAGGGCCATCGCTCAACGGATAAAAGGTACGCCGGGGATAACAGGCTGATACCGCCCAAGAGTTCATATCGACGGCGGTGTTTGGCACCTCGATGTCGGCTCATCACATCCTGGGGCTGAAGCCGGTCCCAAGGGTATGGCTGTTCGCCATTTAAAGTGGTACGCGAGCTGGGTTTAGAACGTCGTGAGACAGTTCGGTCCCTATCTGCCGTGGTCGTTAGAGATTTGAGGGAAGCTGCTCCTAGTACGAGAGGACCGGAGTGGACGAACCTCTGGTGTTCCGGTTGTCACGCCAGTGGCATTGCCGGGTAGCTAAGTTCGGACGGGATAACCGCTGAAAGCATCTAAGCGGGAAGCCCCTCCCAAGATGAGATCTCTCACTCCTTGAGAGTGTAAGGACCCTTGTAGACTACGAGGTTGATAGGCTGGGTGTGGAAGCGCAGTAATGTGTGAAGCTAACCAGTACTAATTGTCCGAGTGGCTTGGTCATATAACCAAAGCGTTTCCTGGTATGCGTGGCATACCATGGAAAGCATCTTCGCTGACACGAGCGCGAAATCCAGTGCAACTGGAGGACGTGCCGCTCTTGACAGAATTACCAAATCTGTAGGGTTTGAAGCTTCGGCATCAAACCTGAAGAGGCGAAGCGCACCGTGGCAACACTGCGTGCGACGAGCTCCCGGTTTCGGGTGATGGATCTTTGATTCATCGTGCGCCTCAACCCTTTTGCCTGGCGGCAATAGAGCACTGGTACCACCTGATCCCATTCCGAACTCAGTAGTGAAACGGTGTATCGCCGATGGTAGTGTGGGAGTTCCCATGTGAGAGTAGGTCACTGCCAGGCTTTATCCCAGAAAGGCCCCGGCGCGCAAGCGTTGGGGCCTTTCCTTTTTGGCAGTGCAGTAACGGGCACAGCAGGTGTGGAGGCAGTGCGGATCGCGGCGGTGCCGCTTACGCCTCACTCCTCACTCCTCACTCCTCACCACTCACCCCAGCTAAGGAAACAACGGCGGTGGAACACGACGCTTCGTGTTCTGCTCAAACGAATAAGCCAGCCGAATTAGCTCGGGTTCACTGCAGGCCGTTCCCATGAACGTCACGCCATAGGGCATTTCGGCGGGTAAAAAACCCTCGGGCAGTGGCGGATCAAAGGTCAGCGGGTAGGTGCCGTAAGGAACGATGATCTGTGGGTAACCTGCCTTGTCGGCCAGTTGCTCGCCCAGCCAGGCGGGGATCAGCAAAGCATCGAGGTTTGCGGATTGCAGCGCCGCGTCGATACCTTGTGCCCGGGTAAGCCTGAGGTCCTTGGCGCGGTCCGTTTCGTAGCGTTCCCGGTCGCGCTCGATATCCATCTCATCAGAAAAATCGAGCTCCTGCTGGTCGTACTTGATGGCGTTGAGTTGAGGGTGGCTGGCGTTGAACTCGCGTAAGGCTGCCAGGCTGACTACCGGTGCTGTATCGCCAAGGGATGCCAGCCAATGATTGAAATCTCGTTTCATGCCGTACTTCATGACAATGGAACAATCCTGATCATTGCCCCGGACCTGGGTGTCATAACAGTTACCAAAGAGAAGCTGGTTGTCGTCGGGGTTGGTGGCCACATGGCTGGGCACCACGACCGGGTCGACGATGATGGCGCCATTGGCTTTCAGAACCGCGATGACCTCATTCATTCGCGCCAGCCCCCCGGGCTTTAGCCCGCCCCTGGGTTCAGTCTCTCCGGGCGGGGTAACGGGGTCGTAATAGAAGGCGCGTGGCACGCCAATGCGCGCGCCGCGTAACCCATCCTTGTCGAGAAACGCCGTGTAGTCATGGTTAGGTACTGCTTCACAGGTGCCGATGGCGGGATCATTGTCATCGTGATTCTCCGCATTTTCCATGGCGCCCAGCATAATTGCCGCACCTGCGACGGTCCGGGTCATCGGTCCGGCAGAATCCTGGTCGAGCGTAATGGGAATGATGCCATGACGACTCAGGCGACCGATGGTGGGATCAATTCCGACCAGCATATTGTTGTTGGAAGGGATTACCAGTGAGCCCGATGTCTGGGTGCCCACGTTCCCGGCCCAGAAACTGGCGGCCGTTCCGATTCCTGAACTGGACCCACCGGGCGACATGACGGGCCGCCCGTCATTGAAACCCTTCCGGGGGTCGCGTCGCGGGTCGTATGGGTTCATGCCGTAATCGCCTCTTAGCGCGCTGTAGTTATCGGGCATTCCGGTGGCGACCCAGTTGGCCAGTTCCGTCATGGTCGTCTTGGCGATGATGATTGCGCCGGCGCGTTTAAGGTTGGTGACGATCGTGGCTTCATAGGGTGGTATGAATCCCTCGAACGCCATGGCACCCGCTGTTGTCGGCATGTCGATCGTGTGAATGTTGTCCTTAAGCGCGATGGGAATGCCATGCAGCGGCCCACGAATGATGCCTTCACGTCGTTCTTCATCCAGTTGGTCAGCAATGGCCTGTGCGCGGTGGTTCACCGCCATCGTTGCGCGCAAATCGAGTTCGTACAACGCGATTCGTTGCAGGTACTGGTCGACAAGTTCGCGGGATGTCACACGGCCGCTTTGTAGTGCCTGTTGAATCTCTGGAATCGTGGTGTCGACGACGCTGAACGATATGTCCTGGTGGGTTGCCGTGTACTCATCCGGTGTGGTTTGGCAACCCGACGCGGCAACGCAGAAAAGAGCGGAAACAAGCAGTTTATGTTTAATCACGACGCCCCCGTTGGTCGTTTGAGCAGAGTCACATCAAGAGACTTTCTCCCGACTCTAGCACGGGCTGAATTCATGAAGCCAACCACCAGCCTGGGTGCCTGTGCCGGCGGGATTTCTTTTTCGTTCTATAATCCCGTTTCCGTTTCACTGCACCCGGTAGGTTCCAACCGGATGTGCAATCACTTCATAAGCAGAAAGATACCTGACAATGACAATCATGGATTTCCACGCCCTGCTTGACGGCGGTTCGCCTGAAGAACGACCGGCGCCCGCTGCGGCCAGTGGTCGTGAACTTGAAGAACTGCTGAACCCGGTTTCCTGCGAAGACTTCGTCAATAGCTGGTTTGGTCGTACTTCCCTGAACGTGGAAGGCTATGCACAAAAGTTTGAGTCGATTTTCAGTTGGGAACGGCTGAAGCATGCGCTGGCCAGGGGGCGGAACATCCCGGACAAGCGTTACAACATTACCGCCTCGTTCTCACGTGGTGAAACGTCCGGTAAAGGCAAGCCCATGACGTCCGCGACTCACGACCAGGTCAGTGACTTGCTCAACGCCGGTGCGACCATCTGCATCACCAACATTCACATGGCGGATGCCACGTTGGCCCGTTGGGCAGCGGCGCTGCGGGCGCAGATGAATTTTGCCGGCACCGTTGGTGTGAACTGCTACATCTCGCCCGATGGCGCCGGGCTGCCCACACACTATGACAAGCGTGTCGCTACGACGTTACAGATTGCCGGTAAGAAGCGCTGGCGGTTTTCGACTGAAGCGGCTAAAGCGTGGCCCGACCATAATGGCCTGTACCAGGACGGGCGTATCGAGCCGCAGGGTATTGACGGTGGAAAGCTGCCGGATGAAATGGAGTTTCGCGAGGTCGAACTGAACCCCGGTGATCTGCTCTGCCTGCCTGCCGGCGCATGGCACTCGGCCCGTGGTGTAGGGGTTTCAATGGCCCTGAACGTCTATTTCTCCCCGCGTAATTTTGTCGACCAGTTGATTCCACTTCTCAGGGCCTTCGCCAGTGAGGATGGAAACTGGCGGGGCGGCCCGCCGGCGACCGTGGGGGCTATTCGGGGTGACATACCGGAAAACGTCACCAGGTATATGCGTGAGCGCCTGGATGAGTTTTGTACGTTGGCCCGGGAGACCCTGGAAAATCCTGGATCGATGGCCGAGCCCTGGCTCAGCGCACTGACGCAGATTCCGTATACGGGCTGGCGGCCGGAACCAAAACGCCAGATACCAGGTATCACGCCGGCCCAGCCGTTTTACGTTGGCAAGTCATCGTTGCGGTTCGTTAAACAGCACGATCGCATTGTTGTGCCCTGTGACAGCGGGCTGCTCAATCTGCCGCTTGAACTGGCCCCAATGCTCAACCGTTTATCCACCGAGACAGGGTGTTTTACCATTCCGGAATTGTTGTCCTGGCCAGAGGTGCCCGAAGGGTACCCTCGTGAAAAGACCATGGCCTACCTGCAGCAGTTGTACGCCAACGGAATTCTCGAAATGGCCCAATAGGCTTGGGTGTTCTCGCGTGCAACTATCGCGAGGGCATCACCTGCCGGGAGAGGGGCGTGCCGAGCTTATCCAGGAATGCGCCAAATACCTCGTCGCTTAATGCGATGGAGCCATCGATCAGTTCATGGGTCTGGCGCCAGATGGACTGGGCGTCGTGGGGTACGCCGCTGGTGTGAAGCTCATCCAGCATGGTGGGGAGTTTCAGCCAGCGGTTAATCAGGCGGCCGTCCAGTTCCAGGTGAAACTGGAAACCATAAGCCTGTTCCCCGACACGGAAAGCCTGGTTTTCACAGCGCTGGCTTCGCGCTAGCCGGGTCGCGCCATCCGGCAGGTCGAAAGTGTAGCCGTGCCACTGGAATATCGGCCGGGAGCGGCCCAGCCTGCACAGCACCGGGTCATCCTTTGCGGCCGCGGTGGGTTCAACGTCGTACCAGCCAATCTCCCATTCCCGGGCCGGTTTTGTGGGCGCACCCAGCGTATGCGCGAGCAACTGTGAGCCCAGGCAGATCCCCAGGACCGGCATATTTCGGGCCAGTGCCCGCTCGATACAATGCATTTCGGTTCTGAGATGAGGATACCGGTCCTGCTGGTCAGGCATCATCGGGCCGCCCAGGACGATCAATGCCTGGTAGCGGTCGATGTTCGGCTGTGCATCGGGGTTGCGGTGGAAATTGATGTAACGGATCCGGTGGCCACGACGGCGCAGCATCGGGTCCAGGGTGCCGAGCGGCTCTGATGCGACGTGTTGGAAAACTAGCACTTTGGCCATGAACTACCCTTCTGCACCAGCTCCTAACCGGCGCATCCTCCCACGGTTCCACAATCGTGCAAGATAATGGATTCCTGCGGTAACGAGCAACCTGACCGCTTTTAAACAGGGCCGGGGCGGCTTGCCAATCGCGAGGTTAATCGTTTAGCATCAGGGCGATGTTAAACGTTTAGCATGCCCCCTGGCACAGGTAAACCGGTGTCATTAAAGGAAATTGGCTGCGCCTTGTGTTTTTTCTTGACAGCGCAAGACATTTGTTGCGATGCTGTTATGGTAGCGTTAACATCCAAGACAGGCCGGACGATGATCCGGCAAGAAAAGAGCCTGAAAAGGCCAGCAAGACAGGTTCATGCGACCCCAGGGTCGCGGTTCGCGAACAGTAGCGATATGACACAGTTCGATTGCATCAGCCGATAGCACCACTTGCGTTTGCCTGGCGGCGACGCACGGGAAGCATCGTGCACACACACGTTGGAGGAACGACATGTACTACAAAAGAAACAAGCTAAGCGAGATCATTGCCGCCACATTGGCGTCTGCGGTGGTCATGCCGATGGCCTACGCGCAGGATTCGGAAGGCGAGGACACTATCCTGGAAGAGGTCGTCGTGACCGGTATTCGCGGTTCAATGGAACGCGCCATGGACATCAAGCGTGATTCCAGTGGTGTCGTTGATGCCATTTCGGCCGAGGACATCGGTAAATTCCCCAACACTAACCTTGCCGAATCGCTGCAGCGTATTCCGGGTGTGTCCATTGACCGCCAGAATGGCGAGGGCTCAAAGGTGACGGTGCGTGGTTTTGGCCCCGGGTTCAACCTGGTGACTCTGAACGGCCGAACCCTGCCCACCGCAACAGTCGGGATTATCGGCCAGCGTGACAACTACACCGGTGGTCAGGGCCGTAGTTTCGGCTTCGAGAATGTCGCCGCTGAAGGTGTCGGTGGCCTGGAAGTATTTAAGACCGGTAACGCACTTCTGCCTTCGGGTGGTATTGGTGCCACGATCGACATCCTGACACGGCGTCCGTTGGACTACGATAACACCGCCAGCATTGCGCTTAAGGCCAATGCAGACAAAAGCGTAGGCGATAGCGGTAGCGCGATCACGCCGGAAGCGTCTGGCCTGGTTAACTGGTCAAATGACAGCGGCACGTTTGGTATTGGCATTTTTGGCTCGTACTCGGAACGTGATTCCGGTGCGGCCATCGGCCAGGCCAACGACTGGGTGGTTCGCCGTGCTAACGATTTCTTCAGCAACACCAGTATCGTCCGCGCCGATGGCTCGACATCGGTGACAAACCCGCCGGCGGACGGTGAGTTGTACGCAATCCCGCAGGATAGCCGCTACGACTACAGTGAAATTACGCGAGAGCGCATGAATGGCCAGTTGGTGGTGCAGTTCGCGCCGACGGACAACCTGCGTTTCACCGTTGATTACACGGCCGTAAACAACCAGCAGACGGAAATGCGCTCTGAGCAGACCAACTGGTTTGCTACGCCGTTTGACCAGTTGATCTTTGATGGTGAAGGCCCCGTCTCCCAGGCATTGTTCATGCAGGAGAACAACAACGGCACCAAGGATATCGGTTTCGAGCAGACCAACCGCGCAACCGACGAGTCGATCGATTCGTTCGGCCTGAACATCGAGTGGGACCTGTTTGAAAACCAGACGCTGCGCTTTGACGGACACACTTCGTCCGGTGAAGCACGCCCGGACAACCCGCTGGGTCACACGGCGACATTCGTGACCTTCGGTGCCCCGGTGATTTTGCAGCACTCCGTGGACTGGAGCGAAGGATTCCCGATCCAGAGATACACCTACGACGATTCGATTCGTGGTAATGGCAACGGCACGATCGACCAGGGCGACCTGGCCACGCAGGTGCAGCGTAGCTCGACCCAGATCCAGGAGAGCGATGTCGATGAATTTGACCTTCGTTACTCGTTCGACTGGGACAGCGCGCGCCTGGATATTGGCGCCAACAAGCGCGACACCTCGGTTTACGTGGAAGCGACGACGACCGAGCAGGAACTGGGTACCTGGGGTATGGCTAACCCGGGCGACGTGGAAATGTTCGCGCCTGGCCTGGTTGAGAAATACTGCATGGCCTGCCAGTTCAACGACTTCCCGGTGGGTGATGCGTCTGAAGCCTTCAGGGTCGACGCCACCCAGTTGTTCCCGATCTTCGAGTCGGCTTACTCGCAAAACGCCGTATCCCGGAACAGCAGCCAGAACACGGTCGAAGAAGATATCACCGCGTATTACGCCTCCTTCCAGTGGGATACCGAGGTGTTCGGTCTGCCGATGGAGTTGAACGCCGGCGTACGTTACGAAGAAACAGAGGTTGACGCGTACGCTTTCCAGGCCGTACCGAATGGTATTACCTGGCGCTCGGACAACGACTTCCTGATTACCTACAACGCGAGCAACGAGAACGTTGAGGGCTCTGGCAGCTACGATCATTTCCTGCCTAACCTGGACCTCAAGTTCGACCTGACCGACGAACTGGTGGCTCGCTTCTCTTACAGCGAAACCATCGCCCGGGTGCCATACGGCAACATGTTCGCAGCCACCACGGCTGGCGCACCGAACCGTCCGACCGCGCTTGGTGGACAAACCGGTGGCAGCCGCCAGAACCCTGGCCTGTTACCGCTGGAGTCGACCAACTTTGACGTGTCGGTCGAGTGGTATTACGGCGATTCCAGCTACGTGTCGCTGGGTTACTTCAACAAGGATGTGTCCAACTTCCTGGGCACCGGCGTGTTTGACCAGCCATTGTTCGGCCTGACCGACCCAACGGCCGGAGCCCCTGGATCGCGGTCCGGCGATGCCCTGGACATTATCGACAGCCTGGGTGTCGACCGCTCCGAGGCCAACATGTTCACCCTTGTCGCCCTGATCGACGAGTTCCAGGGTGACCTGGCCGCGGCCCAGGCCGAGTTCGAAGCCAACCTGGTCAACGGCGCGTTGCCCCAGGACTATGTCGACCTGATCGCGACCAACTACGATATCGTCGGTGACGCCAACGATCCGTTGATGATCTTCCGCGTGACGCAACCGATCAACAACGAGGACGCCAACATCGATGGCTGGGAATTCGCCTGGCAGCACTTCTTCGGTGACAGCGGCTTCGGTTTCGCCGGTAGCTACACGGTCGTGAACGGTGATATCGATGCCGATCCGGGCCAGGATCCGGACGCCAACGAGTTCGCACTGGTGGGTCTGTCCGATACTGCAAACGCCACGCTGATCTACGAGAACCACGGCTGGCAGGCGCGCGTTGCCTACAACTGGCGCGACACGTTCCTGAATGCCACCAACCAGGGTGGCAGCCGTAGCCCTCAGTTTACTGACGAATATGGTCAGTACGACTTGAGTGTCTCGTACCAGTTGACGGATCACCTGCAGGTACAGTTCGACGCCATTAACGTGACCGGCGAAGACCTGGTGCAGTACCGTCGCAAGGAGAAGATGGTGGTCTGGGCCTACGAGCTCGAGCCGCGCTACTCCCTGGGTGTGCGCTACCGCTTCTGATTACCACCCAACTGCAGTATAGGGAGGGGCCGCCTCGTTTGGGCGGCCCTTTCCATATGCGGCCAGAAAAACCGGGCGACGCGGTTGACGCCGGCGCCCATTTGATAACATGCAATCATTCTTTGGACGGATGCCCAGATGACCAATACTGTTCTGCTGGATAATGTCAGTCACCACGACCTGAAGGTCAGAACCGGCCATTCGGCCAATTTCGGTGATGCCGTTAATATGGCGATGGTGTTCCCCACCGAATTTCCTTTTGTCCAGCGCGAATACCCCATCCTGTTTCGCAGGGAAACCAACGGTGATTTCCAGGCCGTCGTGCTGCTGGGGTTCGATAAGGGTGAGAACCTGTTCCTGGATGCTTCCGGTTGGAATGCTCGTTACGTCCCCGCAGTCCAGGAGCGTGGACCGTTCCTGATCGGGCTGCATGGCGCTAAAGATGGTGTGGATGAACCCGAGCCGATGATCCATGTCGACCTGGATCACCCGCGCGTCAACCGGCATGAAGGTGAATCGGTGTTCCTTCGGCATGGTGGTCACTCGCCCTACCTGAAACGCATCAATCGGATTCTTCAGCTGATTTTTCACGGCGCCGAGCTGGCCAGGCCGATGTTTGCGGCTTTCGAGGAAGCCGGGCTGATCGAGGCCATGGAAGCGAAGGTGAGCCTGGATGAGCGCACGCAGTACACGCTGCCCGATTTTTTCACCATCAATACCGATCGCCTGGCGGCACTGGACGGCGCGATGCTGGAAAAACTGAACCGCGATGGTTACCTGCAGCTCGCCATCATGGTGGCGAACTCACTGGGCAACATTGAATGGTTGATCGAGCTCAAGAACCGCAAACGCGCGGCGGCGAACGCCTGATCGCGCGGTGACGGCCATGCGCGAAACACGGGTGCTTGAAGACATCGCACCGGAGCATGTTCCATGGTCCGAGATTGTTGAGGAAGGCTGTCCCGTCATCCTGAAGGGGCTGGTGCGGGACTGGCCATTGGCGCGGACCAGCGCTCCGAGGGAGGCTGCGTCGTATTTGCGGCAGTTCTACCAGGGTCGTCCCGTGACCGCGTTCCTCGGTCGTCCGGAACTGCATGGTCGGTTCGGCTATACCGAAGACGCCACCCGTCTGGATTTCCAGTCTGAACGGGGCGACCTTGGGGCATACCTGGAGCGCATCCTGGAACTCGCCGGTGATGCCGGCGCGCCATCTATCTATATCGGCTCGACCGATGTTGACCAGTTCCTGCCCGGCTTCCGTACTGAAAATGACCTGGTGCTGAACCACGACATGTTTGAGGCCTCCCCGCCAATGGTCGGCGCGTGGATCGGCAACCGCACGACCGCGCTCGCTCATCACGACCTGTCTTACAACGTGGCCTGTTGCCTGGTGGGTCGGCGACGGTTTTCCCTGTTTCCGCCGGAGCAGGTGGCCAATCTTTACCCGGGTCCGCTGGACCCGACACCGGGTGGCCAGGTGGTCACCATGGCGGATATTGGGGACCCGGATTTCGATCGGTTTCCCGGCCTGCGCGAGGCGCTCGATACCGGCGAAGTGGCGGATCTTGAGCCCGGTGACGCCCTGTACTACCCGGCGTTGTGGTGGCACCAGGTCAGTGCCCTGGAGGATTTCAATATCATGGTGAACTACTGGTGGAACCGCGTGCCGGATTTCGTCGACACGCCACAGACCACGCTGATGCATGCGCTGCTGAGTCTTCGTGACCGGCCGGAGCCGGAAAAACGTGCCTGGCGGGCCATGTTTGACTACTACGTGTTCGGGCCGGCGGATCGCGCCGGTGCTCACCTGCCGGAAGGCGCGCGCGGACCATTGGCACCGCTGGATGATATGTCGGCGCGCCGGCTGCGCGCTCTACTGCAGAGGAAGCTGAACCGATGAGTTCCAAGGGCGAACAGGCGGTTCGGCGAGTGGTGATCGCTGGCGGCGGTACCGCCGGGTGGACCGCCGCTGCCGCGCTGGTACGCCAACTGGGCGCACTGCTGGATATCACCCTGGTGGAATCGGATGCTATCGGCACAGTGGGTGTCGGCGAAGCGACTATTCCGACATTCAGGACATTTCACGCCCTGATCGGTGTTGATGAACGCGAGTTCATGCGCGAGACCAAGGCGACGTTCAAGCTGGGGATTTCCTTCGAGGACTGGGATCGGCTGGGCGAGCGTTACATTCATCCCTTCGGCGAAGTCGGCAAATCGACCTGGATGGGCGATTTCCAGCACATGTGGCTTATGGCGAAGGACCGGGGTGAAGCCGGTGAGCTGGGAGACTACTGTTTTGAGCACGTGGCGGCGCGCGCCGGGAAATTCGCCGTGGCCGAGGGCTCGAAGATCAACTATGCCTACCACCTTGATGCTGGGATGTACGCGAAGTACCTGCGCGGCAAGTTTTCACCCATGGGAATCAACCGCATCGAGGGCAAGATCGACCAGGTTGAGCAGGACGGCGAGTCCGGATACGTCACGGCGCTGGTACTGGAGGACGGCACCCGGGTCGAGGGCGACCTGTTCGTCGATTGCACCGGTTTTCGCGGCCTGTTGATCGAGCAGACGCTGGAAGCCGGCTACGAGGACTGGCGTCACTGGCTGCCCACGGACAGCGCGCTGGCCGTGCAGACCGAGAATGCCGGCAGCACACCCCCGTACACCCGCGCGATGGCGCGCAGCTCGGGGTGGCAGTGGCGGATTCCGTTGCAGCACCGCGTGGGCAACGGCCTGGTGTTCTGCAGTCGTTACCAGGATGAAGATCCGGCGCGTGAAGAACTGCTGGGCAACCTCGAGGGTGAACCACTTACCGAGCCGCGCCTGATTCGTTACGTGACCGGCCGGCGACGACGCGCCTGGGTGAAGAACGTGGTGGCGCTGGGCCTGTCCAGCGGCTTCCTCGAGCCGCTGGAGAGCACCAGTATTCACCTGATCCAGATTGGCGTGATGCGGTTGATTCAGTTGTTTCCCTTTGACGGCAATTTCGAGGCCCTGGCCACGCGTTACAACGCCAAGTCTGAAGCAGAGTTCGAAAACGTCCGCGACTTCATCATCCTGCACTACACGCTGACGCGGCGTGACGACACGCCGTTCTGGCGCCATTGCCGTGACATGACTATTCCGGACAGCCTGGCCGCTCGTATCGAGCTGTTCCAGGAGAGCGGTTGCGTCTACCCGGCCGCCGAGGAGCTGTTCAAGGTGACGTCGTGGCTGTTCGTGATGATGGGACAGGGCGTGATGCCGCACCATTATCACCACATGGGCGCTTTGCTCGGTGACCAAAGACTGAACCGGGCGCTGGGCTCACTGAAAGCGAACATTGCCGCCGCAGTGGACAAAATGCCCACCCACCAGGTCTTCATTGACCGCTACTGTCGCGCGCCGGACGCGTAAACCGGCCTCAGAGGAACAGCTTCCGATAGATTTCGTCGGCCTGCCGCTGCATGTCGCGCGCTTTTACCGTGTCACCCAGCTGCTCATAGACCTGAGCGGCCAGGGCGTAAAACCGTGGCTCGGTGTCGAGTTTCTCGATGGCTGACAAGGCCAGCAATTCCGCCTGGCGGAGTTCACCCTGGTCCAGCGCGACCTGGGCGCGTGTGTAGGCGAAATACGGGTTGGCCTCGCGGTATTCGGCCGCCAGGCGGCGGAAGTATTCGGCGCGTTCCTTCTGGCCTACGGTGCCATACAACGTCCCCAGGTTGCTGGTCAGGCTCAGGTCCCGTGGATTCCAGGACAGGCCTTGCAGGTAAGCCGTCTCCGCGTCCAGCAGCCGTTGGTTGCGAAAGTAGAGGTTCCCCAGGTTGTTCCAGATGTAACTGCGGCCGGGGTCAAGTTCCAGCGCACGACGCATGTGGCGGAATGCGGCCAGGTTGTCGCCTTCGGCCAGGATTTCCATGGCGCGGTTGCTGTAGTAAAGCGCTTCGACCCGCCGGCCGGATATGGTCTGTTGACGGTAGCTGGGGTTGTAGCGCTGCATCTCCAGGTCCACGATCAGTTCTTCGCCGGTGCGCAGCCTGACCTTGGCGTTGACGTGACGTAGCAACATCATGGTGTTGCTGCCTTCTCGCATGTCCCAGGCGGGTGGCAGGATGACGTCGTTGACCTCGGCCACCAGGTTCATCTGCCGTGCCATGGCCACGTAGATCAGCGTGTAGCTCAGGCAGTTGACCTTGCGGGCGGCGAAAGCACGTGTCGGCGGCAGGGTCGGGTTGACGGCGTTATAGTCGATACCGAATCCACCGGTCGGAACCGGGCCCAGCAGGCGCAGGTGAAGTGCTTTCGCCCGACTGTAAGGCGATGCATGTGCGGCTTCGATTTCTTTAGCCGCCGAAACCAGGATCGGCGGCAAGGCATTGAGATCTTCGGCGGGGAGTTCGTGTTCGCGGATGACCTGGCCGGTGAGCGAATGGCCGGACAAAAGCTCGGCAACCGCCGTCTTTGACGGGGTCTGCACCCAGTCCGGATGCGGATCGACGATGCTGCAGGCCGCCAGGCCCAACGTCGCGATCCCTGTCGCGAGCGCCCGCTTCATGGCCAGTTATCCTGGAAAGCTGCTTAAAGCATACGCCTTTTAGCGGGCGCCGGCACCTTCAGCGTGCCGTCGAGGTGCTGGTCCCCTACTTAGCCGGCTTCCAGGATGGAGAGTCGGCGGGCGGCTTCCATCATCGCGCGGCCGGTGTGATACGGGCCTTTCCACGCGCCGGCGCGGTAGTGCGGATCCGGTGCATTGTCCGAAGGGGCGCCCTGGCTGCGCCACTCCACGCCGCCTGGTGCGATGTGGGCGCGTTGCGTGAATGCCCAGACGGTATCGGCGGCCTCGCCCCAGCGGTCGTCGCCGCTAAGCAGGTCGGCATTCAGGAAGCCTACCAGGGCCTCGGCCTGAACCCACCATGTGCTTTCGGAAGGGTCGCCGTTGCCATCCGGACGGTCCTGTACAAAACCGGCAGCGGTCATGGCCTGTGACAACACCCTCTCGGCTAACGCCAGCGCGCGTGGCCGGACGGCGGTCCTGACCACGGGGTCATCAAGCGCTTCCGCGGCCTCCCAGAGCAGCCAGCTGGCCTCGATTTCGTGGCCAAAGGATTCGACTGCGGGCAGCTCGTTCCACTGGCGGTCGAAGTACAGGCCAAGTCTCGGTGTGTCCGCTACCAGGACATGGTCGATGAACAGGTCGATGGATTCCCGCAAGGCCTTGCGACTGCGTGCGTTCGGCGCGGCCTGGTGCAGCGCGGTGCAGGCTTCCACCAGGTGCAGGTGCGTGTTCATGGTCTTGGGCGCGTCGAGGTCGTCGTCGCCCAGGCGCATGTCGGCGGCCGGCGTCCAGTTTCGATTAAATGACTCGATAAACCCACCGTACTCATCGTCTCGCGCGTGCTCCCACAGCGCGGCCAGGTAGTCTCGCGCCTTGGTGATGGCCGAGGTGTCGCTGGTCAGCCGGTAGTACGCGCACAGGGCGTAGATGCTGAAACACAGTCCATATGAGCGCTTGCCGTCGTCGGCGACGCTGCCGTCAGCCTCGAGCGACCAGTAAGCGCCACCAAAACCCGGGTCGTCAAAATGGTCATTGAAATAGCGGTAAGCCCGATCGGCCGCCAGCCGGCATTCGCGGTCGCCACCGGCCCGGCCCACCTCGCTGAAGAACCACAGAAGGCGGGTGTGCAGTACCAGGTGTTTGCGGGCGCCCGCGACGGGCTGGCCCGAAGCGTCGATCTCGCCATAAAAACCGCCGTTTTCCCGGTCGATGGAATGGTCCAGCCACCAGCGCGTGATGGCATCGAGTTCGCGCAGGGCGTCCTCCATGGTGAATATTGTTCTTGTTGTGATTTCCGGTGCGGCTGTCATGGCCCTGGCAGTCGTTGTCGAAAGGATCATTATCTCAAACTTTGGATCGATTTTGATTGGCATTGACCAACTGCCTGATGGCGCTGGCGGAAGTCGCGGTGCTGCCGCCGTCTTCAGGGGCATTCAGGCAGTGATCCACCAGCCGGTCGACACTGCTGGTGGCGACGTGCATGCGCGTGTCCGCCGAGGCGTAATAGATCAGAACACGGGCGTCGTCACCGTTGCCGTCACGTATCCAGCCGTTGCAGAACACCACGTTGGACACGTCCCCCGGCCGTTCATCACCGCGCGGCGCCAGCAGGTGTCCGGCGGGCTTGCGCCGGATCACCCAGGGCCGGTCGAGTTCGGTCAGGAAGGGGTAGAGCACGTAGCGCAGCCCGGCCGCGGTGCCGCGGACGCCATGTGCCAGGTGCAGCCAGCCTTCGCGGGTGCGAATGGGGGGCGGCCCCTGGCCGTTCTTGGCCTCGGCAATGGTGTGATAGGCGCGTGGGTCGACGACGGTTTCCTCGTCTACGCGGGCGTTGTCCATGCGCTCAGCCAGCCCCCAGCTGAGGCCGCCGGCACCGCCGGCCTCGATGAAGCCATCCTGCGGGCGTGTGTACAACCCGTAACGGCCGTCGATGAATTCGGGGTGCAGCACCACGTTGCGTTGCTGCGGTGAGCGCGTCACCAGGTCCGGCAGTCGTTCCCAGGTGTCAAGGTCGCGGGTGCGGGCGATGCCGCAACGCGCCAGCGCCGCGGTCGGGTCGTCCGGGTGGTTCGGGTCGTGCCGCTCGGCGCAGAACAGGCCGTAGATCCAGCCATCTTCGTGCGCGGTCAGGCGCATGTCATAGAGGTTGGTCTCCGCATCGTCCAGCGCGGGCATGTCGATGGGCGCATCCCGAAAACGAAAACCGTCAACGCCGTTGTCACTTTCGGCGATGGCGAAGTAAGACTTCCGATCGGCGCCCTCCATGCGCAGCACCAGCAGGTACTTGCCCTGCCAGGCCATTGCACCAGCGTTGAAGGTGCTGTTGACGCCAATCCGCTCCAGCAAGTGCGGGTTTGTGACCGGGTCCAGGTCGTAGCGCCATTCCAGCGGCACGTGGTCGCGCGTGACCACGGGGTGGCGCCAGCGTTCGTAGATGCCGTTGCCGGCCTCGTCCACTGGCGAGTTGGTGCGCCTGAGCAGCGCGTCGAGCTCGGCGCGCAGGCGGGAAAGGCGCGGGTCGAAACCTGTCATGACTCTGCCGGGGCCATTGACCTTACGCCTGGCCCATCACCACCTCGACTACGCACCGGCTCCCGGGCGCCGCCAGTGGCAGCGTGGTTCCGGTCACGGGCCTTCCGTCGACGCTGGTCGATGCGATGCCGCGTGACACCCTGTCAGGGTTGCGCACGCGAATGTCGTAGGTCGCGTCACGGTAACGGCGCGTCACCTCGAAGCCGTCCCAGTCTGCGGGGATGCAGGGGTCGATGCACAGCCCGTCATAGTCCGGGCGGATGCCCAGGATATGCTCGGTGATGGCGTGCCAGTTCCAGGCCGCCGTTCCGGTGAGCCAGGAGTTCTTGGCTTCGCCGGGCAGGAAGGCTTCCTTGCCGGCCACCATCTGCGCGTAGACGTACGGCTCAATCTTGCGCAGGGCGACGTGGTCCTGGAACGCCGGCGCGATGCGGCGCCAGTAGTCGAAGGCGCGGTCGCCACGACCCAGCACGGTCTCGGCGATTACAATCCACGGGTTGTTGTGGCAGAAGATGCCGCCGTTTTCCTTGTAGCCCTGGGGATAGGTACTGATTTCCCCCAGCTCCAGGTGGTAGCGCGTGTAGGCTGGCGCGTTCAGCACGATGCCGTACTCGCACGCCAGGCGTTCCTCGACCGACGCCATTGCGGTTTCCGCCCGGCTGTCGTCCTGGCCCAGGCCGGCCATGACACAGAACCCCTGCGGTTCAATAAAGATCTGGCTGCCGTCGCTGTCTTTCGACCCGACCGCATCGCCATTGGCGTCGTAGGCGCGCAACCACCATTCGCCGTCCCAGCCATGATCGGCAATGGCGGTGCGCATGTCGGCCACGTGGCCTTCCGCGCGGCATGCCTCGGCCTCGTCACCCAGTCGCCTGCACAGGTCGGCGTAGTCGCCGCCGTAAAGTACGAACTGCGCGGCGATGAACATCGACTCGGCCACCTGGCCCTCGCCGGTCCCGGTGGTCTGGAAGGTCTGGTCCGGGTTGGTGGAAAAGCAGTTCAGGTTCAGGCAGTCGTTCCAGTCGGCGCGGCCGATCAGCGGCAGGCCGTGCGGTCCGCGCTTGCGTACGACATGGTCGAAAGACGCCTTCAGGTGCGCCAGCAGCGGCGCCGTGCGGGTCTCGTCGTTTTCCCAGGGCACCGCCTCGTCCAGGATCGAGACATCACCGGTCTCGCGGATGTAGGCCGTGGTCGACAGCACCAGCCACAGCGGGTCGTCATTGAAGTTGCCGCCGATGGCCGCGTTACCGCGCTTGGTCAGCGGCTGGTACTGGTGATAGACGGAGCCGTCCTCAAACTGGGTAGCGGCGATGTCGAGAATGCGTTCGCGGGCGCGGTCCGGGGCCAGGTGTACCGAACCCAGCAGGTCCTGGTTGGAGTCGCGGAAGCCCATGCCGCGGCCTAGGCCCGCCTCGAAGAACGAGGCGCTGCGTGAAAGGTTGAAAGTCACCATGCACTGGTAGGCATTCCATGTGTTGACCATGCGGTCGAGTCGCGGCTCATGCGACTTCACCTGGAACCGCGACAGCAGATCGTCCCAGTAAGCCGCCAGCCGGCCGAGCGCGGCGTCTGCCTTGTCGGTGGTGTCGTAGCGGGCAATCAATGCCTCGGCCGCGGTGCGGTTCAGGTTGCCATCGGCATCGAACTTGTCGTTGTCGGGCATTTCCACATAGCCAAGCTGGAACACCAGTTCCCGGGTTTCACCGGCGGCCAGTTCCAGGTCGAAACGGTGCGAGGCAACCGGCGACCATCCGTGTGCGACGCTGTCGCCGGACGTGCCGGCGGCGACCTGGTCAGGCCGGTCGAAGCCGTTGTAGGGGCCCAGGAAGGTGTCGCGGTCGGTGTCGAAGCCGTCGATTTCGGCATTGACGGTATAGAAAGCAAAATGATCACGGCGTTCGCGGTATTCGGTCTTGTGATAGACCGTCCCGCCATGCACTTCCACCTCGCCAACCGAGAAGTTGCGCTGGAAGTTGCTCATGTCATCCTCGGCGTTCCAGAGACACCATTCGACGAACGAGTAGAGCTGTAGCGAACGTGCCTGGCCGGAGCGGTTCTCCACCGTTACGCGTTGCACTTCCACGTGATCGCCAGGCGGCACGAAGAACAGCACGCTGACCCGCACGCCATCTTTCTCGCCCGTGATCTGCGTGTATCCCATGCCGTGGCGGCATTCGTAGTGGTCCAATGGTGTGCGGCAGGGCTTCCAGCCGGGCGACCAGGTGGTGTCGCCGTCGCGGATGTAGAAATAACGCCCGCCATCGTCGACCGGCACGTTGTTGTAGCGGTAACGGGTCAGGCGGCGGAACTTGGCGTCGCGGTAAAAGGCATAACCGCCGGCCGTATTCGAGATCAACGAGAAAAACACCTCGCTGCCCAGGTAGTTGATCCACGGGTACGGCGTGTCAGGACGGGTGATGACATACTCACGACGTTCATCGTCGAAATGCCCGAACTCGGTTTCGGCGCTGGCCGGTTTCAGTGCGGCAACCATGGGCTCAGGCCTCCGTCGCATCGGCCGTCCGCTCGAGGCGGTCGTACCAGGTCTTTTTCAGGATCACCGCGGCCACGCCAAACACCACCAGCGTGGTCACCAGCGAACCGCCTTCGCGGATCACCAGGAAGATGGGTGCCGCGACCAGGCAGGTCTGCGCGATGATGCCGACCACGACATTGAACATGTCGCGCTTGAAGTCGGGGTTGCGCTGGA
The DNA here is from genome assembly GCF_008725655.1 of Marinihelvus fidelis. Taxonomy (NCBI): domain Bacteria; kingdom Pseudomonadati; phylum Pseudomonadota; class Gammaproteobacteria; order Chromatiales; family Wenzhouxiangellaceae; genus Marinihelvus; species Marinihelvus fidelis. The sequence continues at coordinate 64,636 of NZ_VYXP01000007.1, forward strand.
ACGTCGGGTCCTCGGCCACGACCTTGTCGTGCACCGGGCCCCACAGGCCCCAGGGCCGGACCTGGCGGTAGAACGCCTTCAGCAGTTCGTCGTCTTCGGGTGGGGTCATCGCCGTGGCAACCACGCAGACGATGCCGGAGACCAGGAACAGCAACGGGAACAGGTACAACGGCAGGATGTCCGGCGCCACGCCCGTGAACATCGGCCCCAGCAGCGGCGGGAACAGCAACGCACCGATAATGCCGGAGAGCATGCCCCAGAAATAGCCGATGCCGTTCAGTCGCCACCAGTACCATTTCAGCACGTTGGCCACCGCGTAGCCCCCAAACAGCCCGGACACCAGCCACTGCAGCACGCTGTTGATTGATTCCACGAACAGGCCGATCAGCGTGCTGATGATCACCACCAGTACCGACACCAGGTAGCTGGCACGAATCAGCGCCTTGTTGCTGGCCTGCGGGTTGATGTAGCGGTGGTAGATGTCGTTGACGATGTAAGCCGGCGCCGCGTTCACGGTGCTGGCGAAGGTCGACATGAAGGCCGCCAGCAGCCCAGCCAGCAACAGGCCCAGGATACCCGCCGGCGCGAACTGCAGCATCGCCGAGGGCAGGATGTTTTCGAAATCGATCTTGCCGCCCGACATCAGGTCCAGCTGCTGGTAGTAGACGATGGCCAGCACCGCGAAACCGGCGATCATCAGGTAACGGATCGGGTTCAGGGCGATCGACACGAAGCCGCTCATCAGCGCGGCCTCGCGCGGCGAGCGCGTGGCCAGGATCTTCTGCATGTCATAGTTGGGCGCGGGGCCGGCCAGCGAAGACAGCACGCCCTTGAACAGCATCATCATGAAGAAGATCGAGAACAGCGTGTAGCCGTCGGACACGATCTTGTCGTTGACCTCGGCGATCTTTGCGCCCCAGTCGAGGTCGAGCGTCCAGCCGAAGAACGGGTTGGCCCAGCCCTCCGGCGTGGCCGCGTGCAGCGCCTCCGGCGTGACGTTCATCATGGCGATGGTGGCAATGATGACGGCCGATATTGCCATGATGGTGAACTGCACCACGTCCGCCCAGACAATGCTGAGCATGCCGCCCAGCATGACGTAGAAGGTGGCGAAACTGGTAAAGAAGACACCGTACAGGTGCGGTACGTACTCAGGCGGAACGTCGAACGGCACGTAGGGCGCGACGGTCTCCCAGGGGATGAAGATCTCGATGAACTTGCCCACGCCGATGAAGCCATAGGCCAGGAAGCCCAGCACCGAGATCACCGCGAACAGCACCACCACCATGTGCGCCAGGCGGCCGCCGGTGTTGTCACCGAAGCGGGTCTGGATCCACTGTGCGCCGGTAATCACATTGGACCGGCGCAGCCAGCAGGACAGGAACGCGGCCAGGAATACCTGGTTGAACACCGGCCACAGCCAGGGAATCCAGATGCTCTTCATACCGTAAACGAAACACAGCGTGACCAGCCACATGGTGCCGGAGATGTCGAACATGCCGGAGGCATTGGACAGGCTGAGCATGTACCAGGGCAGGCGCTTGCCGCCCTGGTAGTAGGCCTTCATGTCCTGGGCGGCGCGGCGCTTCAGGTACAGGCCGATAAAGATCGTGAAGGCGAGATACGCCCCGATGATGGTCAGGTCGATGGCTTGTAGTTGCATGTTGTTTTCACCGGCCTCTTGAGCATGGAGGCCTTTTCGTTATTGGACAGTCGCAGGGCGCTGTTTTGGCGCATGTTAAACGTTTCACAACGGCACGGTCAACCAACGAGTTAAACGTTTAACGTGCAGTTAACACCGACTTGACGGTGGGTCTGGATGATGTGATCTGTCAAAGGGTCAATCGTTTTACATGCATGTGACATGCCCCTAAAATTGGCCTGATAACAAGGAAGCTGGGCAAATGGCCAAAGTCGGTCTCAAAGACATCGCCGCGCAGACGGGGTATTCCATCGCCACCGTCTCGCACGCACTGCGTAACCCGGACCGGGTCGCGGACGCTACCCGGAAAAAGGTCATCGCAGCCGCCGAGGCGGTGGGCTATACCCCCAACAACCTGGCGGTCAGCCTGCGCACGGCGCGCTCGGGCAATATCGTGGTGATCATTCCGGATATCGCCGACAGCCATAACTCGAACATCATCAAGGCCATCGAGAAGGTCGCCCGGGCCAGGGGATATTCGGTGCTGTTGGGTGATACGCAGGGGTCGGAAGCCCGTGAGCGTGAGTTCGCGCGCATGACCCAGACCCGGCAGGCCGATGGCGTCATCCTGATGTCGCACCGGTTACCGTTCGACAGGAAGCCGGGGCTGCCCATCGACAAGTTGCCGCCCATCGTCAATGGTTGTGAATACGCTGGCCATGATGACCTGCCACGGGTGTACATCGACGATTACCAGGCCGCGATCGATGCCACCAACCACCTGCTCGATTACGGCCATCGGCGCATCGCGCTGATCAGTGGTGATGTCGAAACCCACAGCACCCGGGAGCGCCTGCGTGGCTTTGATGATGCGATGGCTGCCGCCGGGGTCGAGGTGGACAGGAGCCTGCAGGTGCGCGCCGGTTACACGCTGGAGGAAGGCATTGCCGGTGCCACGCGCCTGATGCGCCACCGCGAGCCGCCGACGGCCATTTTCTGCTTCAGTGACGAGATCGCCTTCGGCGCCATGTACGCGTTGCGGGACATGGGTCACTCGGTGCCCGACGACGTCTCCGTCATGGGTTTCGACAATATTCCCTTCGCGCGTTACATCACGCCGCCGTTGACGACGATTGCCCAGCCGACCGCGGAGATCGGCGCGACCTGCGCCGAGATCCTGCTGGATATTATCGATGGCAAGCGTCCGGAAACACCGCTGCGGATTCTTCCGCACGAACTGAAGGTTCGCGAGAGCACCCGCCGTATCAGCGGCTGAGCAGCGCTCAGTCGTCCAGCGTCTGCCAGATAGCATCCAGGCAGGATGCGCCCAGGCGCTGGCAGCGTCCCGGCGACCAGCCGATTTCCGGCACCGGGTGGTTGGCGGCATCTTTGAACGGCATCTCCAGCGTCATGGCCAGGCAACCGAACGTCTCCGTCACGTAGTCGGTGGCCTTGCGCAGGTCGGACGAGGCCGGTGGGGAGACCGGGTAGCCATACGTGGTCTGGAAGTCGGGGGTGATGGCCGCCAGGCGGTTCTTGAACGCCTGAAACTGTTGGTTCATGGCTTCGGTCCATGACGGAACGCCTTCGCCGCCGGCCACAAAGTTGTAGGGCAGGGCCTCGTCGCCGTGTACGTCCATGAAGAAGTCGACGCCGGTCTCGTGCATGCGCCGGCGGGTGAAATACACCTCCGGTGAATGCGTTTCGTCCGGGTCTTTCCAGGCCCGGTTCAGGTTCACGCCGTGGGCGTTGCAGCGCAGGTGGCCGCGTACTGCGCCGTCCGGGTTCATGCTGGGAACAACATAGACAACGGCCCGCTCAAGCAGGGCCCGCGCGACGGCGTCTTCCGGGTCCAGGAGGCGGTTGACAAAGCCCTCCGCCCACCACTCGGCCATGCTTTCGCCGGGGTGCTGGCGGGCGATCACCCAGCACGACTTCTTGTTGGCGGCCGGCTCGCCGAAACGCAGCAGGGTCACCGCGTGACCATCGGGGGTGGGGCAGAGCACCTCGGCGCGGACACCCGGTGCGGCCTGCGCGCGGCCAATGAGACGCTGGTGCCTATCGTATGTGTAGGGTGCGAAATACGCGAACCAGGTGGTGTCCGTTTCCGGCGTGTGGCGCCAACTGAGCGCCGTGCCGTCAAACGCCGTGTCGATGCGAAACCAGTTCGACAGGTCGGTTGAAGCGACAACACGGTAGTTCTCAAACCCCGCCGGGTACGACATCTCGCCGGCGTTTTCGATGCTGATCGTGCAGGCCTCGCCACGCACGTCACTGAGCTGGAAGAAAAACCACTGGCCGTGTTCATCGCCTTCGTCCATGCGAATGCGCAGGCGAATGTCTGAAGGGTTTTCGGCCGACTGGACGTCGATATTGCCGCTGTCGAAATGCGCGTTGATATGCATGGTGTCACCGTAACGGGAAAATTAAGGGCGCGCCACGGACTTATGGTACGTGGCGCGCCCCGGGTGGCGATAGATTGCCTGGTCTAGAACGCGGCCTTCAGGCCGAAGATCCAGTTGCGCCCGATCTGCGGGGCCTGGTCCTTCAGGAACGACGCGCTGTTGCGCACATCCTCATCGAGCAGGTTGCGGCCCTGGACGTACACCACCGTTTGCATGCGATCGCCAAAAGGCAGCGCCCATGACAGTTCGGCGTTGAGCAGGTCGTATCCGGGGGTGATGGTCTCGTTCACCGCGGTACGGTTGTGCTCCGCGGCGCGGATCCAGTTCAGGCCGCCGGCCCAGGCGCCGTTGTCCCAGTCCACGCCCAGGCCGAAGCGCTGCGGCGGAATGCGGGGCACGGGGCCGCCGGTGTCCAGCGTGGCCTTGACGGCATCGTAGAAGCCGTACAGCTGCCAATGACCCGTGGAGTAGTCGCCGACATCCCAGCGGACCTCGACCTCGCCGCCGGTAAACTCGGCGTCCTGCTGTGACCACAGGAACTCGGGCAGGCCGTCGACTTCCTCGCCGGCATCGGCCAGGTAGATGAAGTCCTCGAAGTCGTCGTAGTACACGGTGATCATCGCCGTCAGGGGCCCTTCGTGCAGGCGCCATGACATCTCGTAATGCGTGTTGGTCTCCGTGCCCAGGTCCGGGTTGCCGACCTCGAATGCCTGGGTGGCGATATGCGGTCCGTTGGCGAACAGTTCCTCTGATGACGGCGCGCGCTCGGCATGGGCGAAATTGAAGGCCAGGTGGGTGGCCTCGGTCATATGCCAGATGGCGCCTACCGAGGCACTGAATGGCTGGAAGTCGCGGCTGGCCGGCTCCATGTGCTCATCATCGTGCTCTTCGTCGTGTTCCTCCTCATGCTCATGCTCGTGGTCATGGTCATGCTCAATAAGGAAGGAGTCGATCGAGGTGTCCTCGTAGCGCAGGCCCAGGTCCACGGTCCAGTCCTGGAACTCGGCGGTTTCGACCCAGAACAGCGCCGCGGAACGGGTCTCTGAAGGCGGCACGAAGGCTTCTTCGCCCACGGCTTCGAAGTCGTTGTCGGACCACTGGCCGCCGAACGTGCCAACCCAGTCGCCCCACCGCGAGTGCTCCAGTTCAAGGCGTGCGTTGGTGGTGTCGCTGTCGAACACGGTGCCCACTTCATCACCCTCGAACTCGGTGTGGGTGTAGCGCGTGATGTTGGTCTTCAGCGTAAACCGCGAGAAGCCGGAGAATGGGTCTGCCTTGGTCGCGATGGCATCGGCACGCTGGGATTCGAGGTGAATGGTGACATTCTCATCTTCGTGCTCGTCGTCGTGCTCTTCCTCGTGCTCGTGTTCATCCTCGTGGTGATGGCTGTGAGCACCGGGAATGCCGTACTGGCTGTCGTAATCGGTCCAGGACGCGCCAACGCGCCAGTCATTGTTGATCCAGGCTACGCCAACAGAGCCGCCTTCGTTGTCCAGGAAGCTGTTCTCGAGCACGCCGGTTGACGCTTCGTCGTGCTCGTCCTCGTGGTCTTCCTCGTGTTCGTGATGATCTTCTTCGTGATCTTCTTCGTGATCGTCGTGGTCGTCATCCGGGTAGAGGTCGGCGGCACCGGGGATCTCGTAGTCATCGGTTCGGCGGACGAAACCGTTCACGTGGAAGGCGAAATCGCCGACGCCGAAATCCAGGCGGCCGGCACCGAAGCGCTGGTCCGCGGCGCTGTCACCCTGGACCAGCACCCGGCCGTTGACGCCGTCCTCCGGCATCTCTACCGGGATGGTGTTGGTGACCATGTTGACGACGCCACCAATGGCGCCGGAGCCGTACAGCAGCGTGGTGGGGCCGCGAAGCACCTCGACCTGGTCGGCCAGGAACGGCTCGGTGGGAACCGCGTGGTCCTGGCTCACGGCCGAGGCGTCAAAACTGGTCATGCCGTCGTTCAGGACGCCGACACGGCCGCCCTGCAGGCCGCGAATCACGGGCCGGCCGACGTTCTCGCCAAAGCTGGCGTTGGACAGGCCGGGCAGGTTGCCCAGGGTATCGCCGATGTTGTTGTTGACGACGTCGGCCAGGGCCTCGCCGCGCAGAACGGTGGCGGATTGTGAAAGCTCCAGCGCCTCGCGGGGGATGGCGGTGGCGGTGACGTGCACTTCCTCGAGCACATCATGTTCGTGTTCATCGCCGTGAATTCGGTCATCGGCGGGGTCCTGCGCGGCCACGGCGGCAACGTGCAGGCTTGCGGCAGCCGCCAGGCTGCGCAGGCAAAAGTGGTACTTCGGGTGCATTTTAGTAACTCCATTGATTCCTGTACGCCGACACCTCTGGCCGGCAATTAAGTTGGGATCAATAGATTGCGGGCGGGCCCCTGGCGGTGGCGCGCCGGGCTTCGGCGCTGGCCAGGCTGTCCGCGTGGCGGACGTATGCGGGCTGCAATGTGCCGGCGTTGACCGGCGGGTGAGCATGGTCGATGGCGCCATGCTGAAGGTCGCTGCCGATAGAGCAGGCCACGCAGGGCGTGTGGTCAATGCCCGGCGCGTGTTCAACCTGGTGGGCCAGCAGCCCGGTTTGCGCACACAGCAGAACCGCCAGCAGTATCGACTGCCAGACGCTCCGAAAACGATCTGTGCGGACTTTTCTCACGACTTTATTTTATCGCTTCCGCAGGACTTGCGCACGATCAGTTGTGGCGGCAGCTGGCGTGAGTCGCCCTTACCGCCGGCAATGCGGGTCAACAGCAGGTCGACCAGGGCGCCGGCCGCGGCGCGCGGATCCTGGCGGATGGTCGTCAGCGCGGGCGTGATGCAGGACGCGGCGTGAATGTCGTCGTAGCCAACCACCGAAACATCGCCGGGCACCGAAAGCCCGGCTTCGTGCAGGGCGGCAATGGCGCCGATGGCGATCAGGTCGCTGGCGGCGAAAATGGCATCGAACTGGGTGCCGGAAGCCAGTAGTTGCTCGACGGCCTGCACCCCCAGCGACTCTTTACCGCGCGCGTCGAACTGCAAAGCGGGGTCGATGTCGATGCCCTCGGCGTTCAGGGCATCCGTATAACCGTCGTAGCGGTCGCGAAACTCCGGGCAGCGCTCGTCCATTTCGCCGAAGAAAGCGATCCGGCGGCGGCCGAGCGAGAGCAGGTGCCGCGTGGCGATTTCGCCGCCCAGGCGGTTTTCACAGCCGACTGATCGACCATCCAGCCCGGGCGCGCTGGCGCCCCAGACGACAAAGTGGGCGTCGTCGCGTCGCAGCCGTTCCAGCTTGTCGTCGAACGACACGAAATCGCCATAGCCCAGCAGGATAATGCCATCGGCGCGGTTGCTGATTTCGTAGTGCTGGTGCCAGTTCTCGCTCAGCTGCTGGAACGCCACCAGGACATCGTAGTCACGGCGCGCGGCAGAGCGGGTGATGTGGCCCAGCATGGAAAGGAAGTACGGGTTGACCGAGGCGTCGCCGATGGTGTCGTCCTCGAACAGCAGAACCGCCAGGGTGCGGGTCTGGCCCGAGCGCAGGCCCGCGGCGCTGCGGTCGACGTGATAGTTCAGGTCGCGCGCGATCTGTTTGACCTTTTCACGTGTCGCCTCGCTCACGAGCGGGCTGTCACGCAAGGCGCGCGACACCGTGGCCTGGGATACCCCGGCCATCAACGCGATATGAAATGAAGTGGTCTTGCCTGAACCCAAGGTGTTGCTGCCTGCTGCCGCCAAGCGCCGCGGCGAGTGGTCAATACAGGATGATAACATCCGGGGGCGCAAGGCTGAATACGAATACAAACCGTTGCGCCACTGCCGGTGCACGCATAGCCTTCATCGGACATGCCAAGCCCGTTCGCGGGCGGAGAATCAAAAACATGGCCAAGTTTGTACCGGTCGACCTGTTCGACCTCGTTATTTTCGGTGGCGGTGGTGACCTGTCGCTGCGAAAACTCCTGCCCGCGCTCTACCATCGCGACCACGATGGCCAGCTGCCGCCTTCATCGCGAATCATCGCGACGGGCCGCAGCGAGATGACGCGCGAGGCCTATCTCGAAGAAGTCGAGGCGGCGCTGCGCAAGCACCTGGACGATCACGAATTCACCGAGGCTCAATGGGAGACCTTCGCCGAGCGGCTGCACTATGTCCGCTCCGATGCCCTGGATGCCAGTTCCTGGGGTGACCTGAATGCGCTGCTGGAAGGATTCGATGATCGGACCCGGGTGTTCTACCTGGCGACGTCGCCTTCGCTGTTCGGGTCCATCGCCAGCGGCCTCAACAGCAATGGCCTGATCAGCAAGGATGTGCGCATCGTGCTGGAGAAGCCGGTCGGCAAGGACCACGCCTCGGCGCGCGAGATCAACGACCAGGTGGGCGAATTCTTCCCGGAAGACGTGATCTACCGCATCGACCACTACCTGGGCAAGGAGACGGTCCAGAACCTGCTGGCCCTGCGCTTCGCCAATTCCCTGTTCGAGCCGCTGTGGAACCGCGGTAACGTCGACCATGTGCAGATCACGGTCGCCGAGGACCTGGGGGTAGGGCAGCGTATCGAGTTCTATGACCAGGTGGGCACGCTGCGCGACATGGTTCAGAACCACCTGATGCAATTGCTCTGCCTGGTGGCGATGGAGCCGCCGGCCAACCGTGACCACGACGCCGTGCGCGACGAGAAGATGAAGGTGCTGCGCGCCCTCAAGCCCATCGACGCCGCTTCCGTGCGCAGCCACTCCGTACGCGGCCAGTACCAGTCCGGTGCCATTGGCGGTGAACCGGTGAAGGGTTACCTGGAAGAGCTCGGCAACGATGACAGCACCACCGAGACCTTCGTGGCGCTGAAGGTCGAGATCGATAACTGGCGCTGGTCCGGGGTGCCGTTCTACCTGCGCAGCGGCAAGCGATTGAAGAGCAAGTACTCGGAAATCGTGGTCGAGTTCCAGCAGGTGCCGCATTCCATCTTCCCGGAGTCCAGCTACCACGTCGCGCCCAATCGCCTGGTGCTGCGCCTGCAGCCGGATGAAGGCGTGAACCTGACGCTGATGTCGAAGGAGCCGGGCCCCGGTGGCTTCGACCTGCGCCCGGTATCGCTGAACCTGAGCTTCGAGGAGACCTTCGGGGTGCGCTACCCCGACGCCTACGAGCGTCTGCTGATGGAAGTCATCCGCGGCAATCCGGCGCTGTTCATGCGCCGCGACGAGGTCGAGGCCGCGTGGCAGTGGATCGACAGCATCATCGCGGGCTGGGACGTGGCCTCGCAGCCAGTGGAAGAGTACCCAGGGGGCACCTGGGGGCCGACGGCCGCCTCGTTGCTGCTGGACCGCGACGGACGGACCTGGGGCAAGCTGGACTGACCCATGACCAGCGCACCTGAATTGATCGCCTGTGAAGATCGCGCGGAAGCCTCCAGGGTCGCGGCCGACCTGCTGGGCGGCGCCATCGCAGCGCGCCTGAAGACCATGACATCCACCAGCCTGGTGGTCAGCGGTGGCACCACGCCGGGTGACTGTTTCGACCTGCTGGCCTGCCGGCCGCTCGACTGGGGGCGCGTGACTGTGTTGCCCAGTGACGAGCGCTGGGTGCCGGCATCCAGCCCGGACAGCAACGAGGCACTGGTGCGCTCGCGCCTGTTGCGCGCCCGCGCGGCGAATGGCCAGTTCCTGCCGCTGTTCCGCGAGGGTATTGAGCCGGAAGCCGCGCCGCCTGTGGTCGCCGCCGATATCGCCGCGCTGCCACCGCCGCATGCCGCCGTATTGCTGGGCATGGGGGCGGACGGCCATTTCGCGTCACTTTTTCCTGATTTTGATGGGCTGGAAGCGGCCCTGGACACGTCCGCGGCCCCGGGTTGCGTGGCGGTTCGCACCGACGGCAGTCCGCATCCGCGGATCAGCCTGGACCTGCCCGCCCTGTTGCTGACCGACACCCTGGTGTTGCTGTTTTTCGGCGATGAGAAGCGAGCCGTCTACAACCAGGCCCTGGCGGGCGAGGGCGGGTACCCGGTGCAGGCGCTGCTGGCCCAGCGCCAGGTGCCGGTGCAGGCCGTCTGGGCGCCATAAGTACAGCCGAGGTTTTGAATATGCATGCCACCCTGAAAAATGTCACCGAGCGGATCATTGAGCGCAGCCGGCAGTCCCGAGCCGACTACCTGGCCCGTATCGACGCGGCCGCCGCCGAGGGGCCGGGTCGAGGGGTGCTGTCCTGCGGCAACCTGGCCCACGGCTTCGCGGCTTGTGGCGCCGGTGACAAGACAGCGCTGTCGGGTACGACGACACCGAACATTGCCATCGTGTCGTCATACAACGACATGCTCAGCGCGCACCAGCCGCTGGAGACGTTTCCGGCCCTGATCAAGCGTGCCGCCCACGAGGCCGGCGCCGTGGCCCAGTACGCCGGTGGCGTCCCGGCCATGTGCGACGGCGTGACCCAGGGGCAGCCCGGCATGGAGCTGTCGTTGTTCAGCCGTGACGTGATCGCCATGGCGACGGCCGTGGCGCTGTCGCACAACATGTTCGATGCCGCCATCTGCCTGGGTGTCTGCGACAAGATCGTTCCCGGGCTGGTGATCGGCGCGCTGGCCTTCGGCCACCTGCCGATGGTGTTCGCGCCGGCGGGGCCGATGCCCTCAGGGCTGCCGAACAAGGAGAAGGCCCGGGTCCGTGAAGAGTACGCGGCCGGCAAATGCGGCCGGGACGAGTTGCTGCGCGCGGAATCGGAGTCCTACCATTCTGCCGGCACCTGCACGTTCTATGGCACCGCCAACAGCAACCAGATGCTGATGGAGTTCATGGGCCTGCAGCTGCCGGGTGGCTCGTTCGTGAACCCCAACACCGCGCTGCGCGACGCGCTCACCGAAGAGGCGGTCCGCTCTGTGCTGAGAATTACCCGCAGTGGCGAGGCGTTCACGCCCATCGGCCACATCGTCGATGAGAAAGCCATCGTTAATGGCATCGTCGGCCTGCTGGCGACCGGCGGGTCGACTAACCACACCATTCACCTGATCGCCATGGCCGCGGCCGCGGGCGTCGTTATCGACTGGGATGATTTCGCTGAGCTGTCATCGGCTGTGCCGCTGCTGGCGCGGGTCTACCCGAACGGCAGCGCCGACGTGAACCATTTCCATGCCGCCGGCGGCCTGGGTTTCTGCATCGGTACGCTGCTGGAAGCCGGCCTTTTGCACGAGGACGTGACCACTATCCTGGGCGATGGCCTGTCACGGTTTTGCCAGGAACCGACGCTGGAGGACGGGGCCGTGGGGTGGAAGCCGGCGCAGGCGACATCGCTGGATACGAACATTCTCCGCCCCGCCGACGCGCCGTTTGATGACGAGGGCGGGATCCGCCTGGTCCAGGGCAACCTGGGTCGTTCGGTGGTGAAGATTTCGGCCGTGCCGCAGGAACAACGCGTGATCGAAGCCGCGGCGCGGGTGTTTCCGTCGCAGCAGGCTTTCGTCGACGCGTTCAATGCCGGCGAGTTCAAGACCGACATGGTCGCCGTCATTGCCGGCCAGGGCGCGTCCGCCAACGGCATGCCAGAGCTCCACAAGCTCACGCCGTTCCTGCGCGTGTTGCAGGACAGCGGCCTGAAAGTGGCGCTGCTGACCGATGGCCGCATGTCCGGTGCCAGCGGCCAGGTCCTGGCGGCCATCCACCTGACGCCGGATACCGTGCAGGGTGGCCTGATCGCCCGCGTACGTGATGGCGACACGGTGGTGATCGACGCCGATCGCGGCGTACTTGAGTTGCAGGTCGACGAGGCCACGCTGGCGAGCCGCGAGCCGATGGTCGTTGATCCCGCGCTCAATCGCCATGGCATGGGCCGGGAACTGTTCGAGGTCTTCCGTCGCAATGCCGGGGCGAGCGAGTCCGGCGCGTCCGTGTTTGGCCCGGTCGCCTGAGCGATGACGGACTGTCTGCTGGTCGGCGACCTGGGTGGGACCAACGCGCGCTTTGCGTTGGCCGACTCGACCCAGGCCGGGTTTAGCCACTGCCGGACGCTGGCCGCGGTGGATTTCGAAACGCCCATCGACGCGATGCAGGCCTATCTCGACGGCCTGGGTGACGCGCGCCCGGCCGGGGTCGTCATGGCGGTCGCCGGGCCCATCGTCGATGGCCGCGTCCGTTTCTCCAACAGTCACTGGTCGCTGGACGAAGCTTCGATTCGCGCCGCCTTTGACGGTGCCGCCGTCCGGCTGATGAACGATTTCGAGGCGATCGCCTGCTCCCTGCCCCTGTTGGGGCCGGATGATTACGAGGCGATCGGCCCGGTGAAATGCGCCCTCGAAGGCGCGAGCGACCTGACTGTCGGCGTGCTGGGCCCCGGTACCGGCCTGGGCGTCGCCAGCCTGGTGGTCCGTGACGGCAGGTCCTATCCGCTGGCGGGCGAGGGTGGACATGTCGGCTTCGCACCGGAATCGGCCGTGCAGATGGAGGTGCTGGCGTTTCTGCGGCAGCGTTTCGAGCGTGTCTCCATCGAGCGCTTGCTGTGCGGGCCCGGTATCGAGAACATTTACGATGCCATGCGTCATATCAACGGATTGTCGCCCCACCCCACCGACGCGGCCGAGGTGTTCACGAAGGCGCTGGAAAACCAGGACGAGAGCGCGTCCGAAACCGTGCAGATGTTCTTCGAGGTGCTCGGGCAGGCAGCGGGTGACCTGGCCATGACACTGGGCGCCGCGGGCGGAATCTTCATTGCCGGTGGCATCGTCAAGCGCTATCCCGAACTGCTCAAGTCCAGCAGTTTCCGCGCCGGCTTCGAGAACAAGGGCCGGCATCGCTCCCTGGTGGAGCGCATTCCCACGGCATTGCTGACGCACTCACAGCCCGGCCTGCTGGGTGCCAGCAACATGGCTCACCAGCTCGTTCCCATGCCCGGGGGCGCCGCCACTTGAGGCGCGACCCCGCCACGATTCCGAAGGGCATGACCCGCGGGCGGCGTGTCGCGGGCGTTGGTCTGCATATTTCCTCGCTGCCCTCCGCGCACGGCATCGGCGACATCGGTGATGCGGCCCGGGATGTCATTCCCGAGCTCGCCAGCATGGGTTTTGCCGTCTGGCAGGTGCTCCCCTGTGGGCCCACCGCTTACGGTGATTCCCCATACCAGCCGTTGTCCGCGTTCGCCGGCAACGAGATGTTGGTGGGGATGTCGCCGCTGGTTCGGGGCGGGTTGCTGGAGCAGGCCGAACTGGATGAACTGGAGGACCTGCCGGTTGCGCACGTGGAGTATGGCGAGCTGATTCCCAGGAAGCGGCGACTGCTCGACAGGGCGGCCGGGCGTTTCCACGATGTCGCCGACCGCCGCACCCGGGCCGACTACCAGGCTTTTCTCGCCCGCTCTGCAGCCTGGCTGGATGATTACGCGCTGTTCCGGATTCTGAAGACCATGCACGACGAGCGGCCCTGGGTTGAGTGGGCGTCATGCTACGCCCGCCGTGATGCCGCGGCGCTCGCGCAACTGCGCGACGACCACGCTGACGCCCTGGAGTCGGTGCGGATCACGCAATACTTTTTCGACCGCCAGTGGCGGGTCATGCGCCAGCGGGCGGCCCGCGCGGGCATCGCGCTGATGGGTGACCTGCCCATCTACATTGCCCTGGATAGCGCCGACGCGTGGGCGCGACCCGACCTGTTGCGCCTGGACGCCGAGGGGCGGCCAACCCACGTGGCCGGTGTGCCGCCAGACTATTTTTCCGCCGATGGCCAGCTCTGGGGCAACCCGCTGTACGACTGGGCGCGGCATGCCGAAGATGGTTTTGCCTGGTGGATCGAGCGCATGCGTCACACCATGGCAATGTGCGACCTGGTGAGGATCGACCATTTCCGTGGCTTCGAGGCTTACTGGTCGGTGCCGGGGGGTGATGACACGGCACGCAATGGCCAATGGGAGCCCGGGCCCGGGCAGGCGCTGTTCGACGCCATCAACGGCGCCCTGGGCGAGGTGCCCATTGTCGCCGAAGACCTGGGCGTGATCACGCCCGAGGTCGACGCGTTACGACAGTATTTCGGCATGCCGGGGATGAAGGTCCTGCAGTTCGAACTGGCCAACCCGGGGTTCGACCCTGCCACCCTGGCCGAGGACTGCGCGTGTTATACGGGCACCCATGACAACGACACCACCCGCGGCTGGTTCGACGGGACCGGCGCCGATACCCGCAGCGACGCGGAGCGCGAAGCGACGCGGGAAAATGCCTTGCGCCTGACCGAAGGACAGCCGGAAAAGATTTGCGACGACGTCTTCAGGCTGGCCCTGCATTCGGGCTGCCGGCTGGCCGTGGCGCCGATGCAGGACCTGCTGGGGCTGGGTAGCGATGCGCGCATGAATGTGCCGGGCAGGACCGGCGGTAACTGGCGCTGGCGACTTTCGCCGGGTGCCCTGACGGGCGACCGGCGCCTGGCAGTGCGCGCGATGATTCGCACTGCCGGTCGTGAATTGCCTGATTCGTTACACTGAGGGTCTTTCCACCCTGGGGAGGGGACAGTAACCATGAATGATCACGCCGCAGGAGAAAGTCGCTTTGTCAGCCGGCTCACACGCGACACCCTGGCGCTGGTCCTGGCCGGTGGCCAGGGATCTCGTCTGTATGAACTGACGCGTTGGCGCGCCAAGCCCGCCGTGTATTTTGGCGGCAAGCTGCGGATCATCGACTTTCCACTGTCAAACTGCATTAATTCCGGGGTGCGGCGCATGGGTGTGCTCACCCAGTACAAGGCGCACTCGCTGATCCGGCACCTGGTGCGTGGCTGGAGCGGGTTCCAGGCCAGCCGCCGCGAGTTTGTCGAGATCCTGCCGGCGTCACAGCGCGTGGGTGGCGAGTGGTACATGGGCACCGCCGACGCGGTCTACCAGAACCTGGACATCATCCGTACCCACAGCCCCGGCCTGGTGTTGATCCTGGCCGGCGACCATGTCTACAAGATGGACTACGGCCCGCTGCTGGCCTGGCACTCGGAGCAATCGGCCGACCTGACCGTGTGTTGTATCGAGGTGCCCATCGAGGAAGCCGCCGGCCAGTACGGCGTCATGACGGTCGACGGGAACAATCGCATCATTGATTTCAACGAGAAACCGGAGAGCCCGGCGCCGTTACCGGGCCGGCCGGGCTGGTGCCTGGCGTCGATGGGTAATTACGTGTTTAACACCAGCTTCCTGTACGAGCAGGTGATCCGGGATGCCGACACGCCTGATTCCACGCACGACTTCGGCCGCGACATCATTCCTTCCGTCATTGACCGCTACCGCGTCTACGCCTACCCGTTCCGCGACCCGGCGACCGGCGAACAGGGTTACTGGCGTGATGTGGGAACGCTGGATGCCTACTGGCAGGCCAACATGGAGCTGAACCACGTGGTGCCGCCGCTGGACCTGTACGAGAACGACTGGCCCATCTACACCAGCCAGCCGCAGTTGCCGCCCGCCAAGCTGGTGTTTGACGAGCCGAACCGCCGTGGCATGGCGACCGAGTCAATGCTGTCGGCCGGTACCGTCATTTCCGGGGGCACCGTGCGCCGCTCACAGCTGTTCTACAACAGCCGGGTGGAAGCGGGTGCCGAGGTGGAGCTTTCCGTGGTGCTGCCGGATTGCCGCATTGGTGCCGGGGCGAAGGTGCGCAATGCCATCGTCGACCGTGGCACTCAGATTCCGGACGGCATGGTCATCGGCCACAACCTGGACGACGACCGGAGCCGGGGCCTGCGGGTCACCGAGGGTGGGCGCACCCTGGTCACGCCGGACATGCTGGGCCAGCAACTTCACTACACACGCTAGGGCATCGGGCTGATGTCTGGCGGACCCTGGATGGTCGCTGCTGAAAACGGGGCGATCCCGGGCGGCAAGGTGGGTGGCGTCGCGGACGTCATCCGCGAGTTGCCACCGGCGCTGGCCCGCCTGGGCCTGCGGCCGCGCGTGATTACACCCGGCTACGGGCGCTTCCATGCACATCCCTCCGCCAGGCACCATGCCACGCTCGAAGTGCCGTTCGCCGGCACCACCGAAACGGCCGAGGTGTATCGTCTTGTTGACCTTGTGCCGTCAGTTGACACCTTCGTGATCGACCACCCGCGGCTGGCCCCACGGGATGATGGCCGCATCTACCACGATGACGAGCGCGAAGGGCCGTACGAGACTGATGCGGCCAAGTTCGCCTTCTTCAATGCCGCGGTGGCCGCCTGGCTGGATGTGACCCGTGAACCCCCGGCCGTGGTTCACCTGCACGACTGGCATGCGGGCCTGTTGCCGGCCTTTCGCAGTGTTGCGCCGGAAGGATCGGCGCTGGCCTCGACCCGCCTGGTGTTCACCATTCATAACCTGGCTTACCAGGGCGTACGCCCACTGGCGAATCATGAGTCGTCTTTCGATGCATGGTTCTACGAGCGGGGCATCGACCACGAACTGCTGCGCGACCCGGTGTACGACGACTGTGTGAATTTCATGGCCACGGCGATCCGGCTTTGCGATGGCCTGAACACCGTGTCACCCAGTTACGCGGCCGAGATTCTTCGCACCCCCGATCCGGCAGCCGGCTTCGGCGGCGGTGAGGGCTTGCAGGACCTGCTCCGTGAAGCCGATGACACCGGGCGGCTGCATGGCATCCTCAATGGCTGTGACTACCCCGCCCCGCAGCCCGCCGCAAACTGGGACGACGTGCTGGAAACTGTCGCCGAACAGGGCAGCCTGCTCGACTGGCCCGGTGGCGCGGCCCGATTGCGCGTCTGGCAGCGCTCACGACCGGAAACGGTCATGCTCAGCATCGGCCGGGTCGTGCGCCAGAAGTCGGCGCTGTTCCTGGCGCCGGTGCCGGGGCATCCCACGGCGCTCGACGCCATCCTGGCCGGTGCGGCCCGGCGCGGTGCCGGGCTGGTCACGCTGGGGAACGGTGAGCCGGCGCTGGAGGAGGGGCTGGTTGCAGTCGCGGGCCGGCACGACAATTTCCTGTTCCTGCGCGGATTCGCCGAGGCGTTGTCGGACCCGCTTTACACCCTGGCAGACCTGTTCCTGATGCCCAGCAGTTTCGAGCCCTGTGGCATCAGCCAGTTGCTGGCGCTGCGGGCCGGGCAACCGGTGGTCGCGCACGCGGTGGGTGGCCTGCGCGATACGATCGAGGACGGCGTCACGGGTTTCCTGTTTGACGGTGACTCGCCCGGTGCGCAGGCGGCGCAGTTCGTTGCGACGGTCGATGACGCCCTGGCCCTGATCGGTGAGCGGCCGGCGGACTTCGCCGGCATGCGCCGCCAGGCGGCCTCGCGCCGTTTCGACTGGGCGCGCTCCGCCCGCAGTTACATTGACCGGCTCTACGATGCAGATGTCTGACTGGCGCTCCCTGCCCCAACCCATGCTCGACGCGCTGGCGGCGGGCTGGTGTCATGACCCATTTGCCGTGCTGGGCCCGCACCGGGTCAGCGGAGGCCGGGTGGTGCGCGTGTTCCGTCCCGATGCCGAGGCCGTTGACCTTCTTGACCGCCATGGCGCCCGGGTCGGGCCGATGCGCCGGGTTCACGACGGCGGCGTGTTCGTGGCCGAACTGCCGCCCAGCGTTCGCAGCTACCGGCTGAAGATCGTTCACCCGGATGGCAGCTGGTCGGTGGTCGAGGATCCGTATCGATTCCCCTCGACGCTGGGCGAGCTCGATCTTTACCTGATTCGCGAGGGCGCCCACGAGGACCTGTATCGCAAACTGGGCGCCCAGCCCGCTACGCTCAAGGGCATGCGCGGCACCGTGTTTTCCGTGTGGGCGCCAAACGCCCGGCGGGTCAGCGTGGTGGGCAACTTCAATGGTTGGGACGGGCGCCGCAACATCATGCGCCTGCACCCCGGCAACGGTGTCTGGGAAATATTCCTGCCCGGGGTGGGCGAGGGCGAGCCCTACAAGTTCGAAATGCTGGGTCCCGACGGACGCCTGCTGCCGCTTAAAACCGACCCCATGGGCCAGCGTTTCGAGCCGCCGCCCGGCAATGCCGCGCTGACCTGGCGCTCGCGCTATCGCTGGCACGATGAAGAGTGGATGCGTGAGCGGCACGGACAGACCGGGCTCCACCAGCCCATGTCGGTTTACGAGGTGCACGCCGGCTCCTGGCGTCGTCACGAAGACGGCAGCTGGCTGGGCTGGCGCGAGATGGCCGAGGCGCTGGTGCGGTACGTCCGGAAGATGGGCTTTACCCATGTCGAGTTGCTGCCGGTGACCGAGCACCCGTTCGACGGCTCCTGGGGCTACCAGCCCACGGGCATGTACGCACCAACGCGGCGCTTCGGTGACCCGGACGATTTCCGCTACCTGGTCGATCGCCTGCACCGCGCGGGCATTGGCGTGCTGGTGGACTGGGTGCCGGCACACTTTCCCCGTGACGAGTTCGCGCTGGCGCGCTTTGACGGTACCGCCCTGTACGAGCACGAGGACCCGCGCCGCGGGGAACACGCCGACTGGGGCACGTTGATCTATAACTTCGGCCGCAGCGAGGTCATCAATTTCCTGGCCGCCAGCGCGCTGTACTGGATCCGCGAGTTTCATATTGATGGCCTGCGTGTCGACGCCGTGGCGTCCATGCTTTACCTCGACTACTCGCGCAAGGACGGCGAGTGGCTGCCCAATATTCACGGCAGCAACGAGAACCTGGAGGCTGTGGCCTTCCTGAAGGAACTGAACATCGCCATCCATCGCGTTGGCGGTACCGCACACGCGGAAGAGTCGACGGCCTGGCCGGGGGTGTCGAGGCCGGTGGAGATGAACGGCCTGGGCTTTACCTACAAGTGGAACATGGGCTGGATGAACGACACGCTCGCGTACATGCGCGAGGAGCCCGTGCACCGGAAGTACCACCACGACAAGATGACCTTCGGGATGGTCTACGCCTTCGACGAAAATTTCGTCTTGCCGCTGTCGCACGATGAAGTGGTGCACGGCAAGGGTTCGCTGCTGGGCAAAATGCCCGGCGACGACTGGCAGCGCTTCGCCAACCTGCGGGCCTATTACGGTTTCATGTTTGGCCATCCCGGCAAGAAGTTGCTGTTCATGGGTGGCGAGTTCGCGCAGTGGCGTGAGTGGGACCACGACCGGGCGCTGGACTGGGAACTGCTGGACCAGCCCAGGCACGCCGGGGTGCAGCGCTGCGTGCGCGACCTGAATCACCTGTACCGTGATGTTCCGGCCCTGCACCAGCGCGATTTCGAGGCCGGTGGGTTCGAATGGCTGGACTGGAATGACCGTGACGCCAGCGTGTTCAGCTGGCTGCGCTGGGATACCGAAGGGGGCTTCGTCATCTGCGTCAGTAACTTTACGCCGGTGATCCGGCGCGACTATCGCCTGGGGGTTCCCGTTGCGGGCGATTACAGGGTGTTGTTCAATAGTGACGGGGCTGATTACGGGGGCAGCGGTGTGGAGAACGCTGCGCTCATTTCATCAGAATCGCGTGGCGTGCTCGGCCGCGAAGATTCCATTGTCGTGACATTGCCGCCCCTGGCCACGGTTTACCTGGCCAGGGTCGCAGATCGTCATGAAGCGGGAGACTCGAATGCGAAGCAACAGTGACACGCAAACCCCGGCCGGCGGGCTGGAAATCCTGCCATCGGCGAGCCTGGAGATGGATGCGGACGCGATCCTGTCCGACCTGACCCACTATTACACGCGGATGTATGGCCGCCGCACGTTGCGTACGGACACGCCGTTCCTGAGCCAGGCGCTGGTGCATACCATCCGTGACCGGCTGATGGAACGCTGGAACCGGACCAATATCGCGTTCGAGCGGGCCGACGGCCGCCGCGCCTGCTACCTGTCGATGGAATTCCTGATGGGGCGCCTGCTGAACAACGCGCTGTACAGCCTGGGCAGTACCGATGAATCTTCCCACGCGCTGGGACTGTTGGGCGTGGAGCTGGAGAAGGTGCTGGACGCCGAACGTGACGCCGGCCTGGGCAACGGTGGCCTGGGTCGCCTGGCGGCATGTTTCCTGGACAGTTGCGCCACGTTGGGGCTGCCTGTTCGCGGTTACGGTATCCGCTACCACTACGGCATGTTCCGCCAGCGCATCGTCAATGGCTTCCAGATCGAGGAGCCGGACCCGTGGCTGCGTGAAGGATTCCCCTGGGAGATCGAGCGCAGTGAGCTGGCCAGGACCATCCGCTTTGGCGGCCGCACGGTCACCTTCCGCGACGAACATGGCCGTACCCGGCATGGGCTGGAGGACACGCATGACGTGCTCGCCATTCCTTTCGATGTGCCGATTCCCGGTTACCGCAACGGCGTGGTCAACACGCTGCGACTGTGGTCGGCCGCGGCCACGGACGAGTTCGACCTGGAAGAGTTCAATGCCGGCAGTTATACCGAGGCGGTCGAGGCCAAGAACGAGGCCGAGAACATCTCCATGGTGCTGTACCCGAACACGGCCACCGAGTCGGGGCACGAGCTGCGCCTGCGCCAGCAGTATTTCCTGGCCTCAGCCAGCCTGCAGGACATCCTGCACGACTACCGCTACCGCCATGGCGGTAGCCTGGCGGGCCTGGAAGACAAGGTCTGCTTTCAGCTGAACGACACGCACCCGGCGATCGCGGTGGCCGAACTGATGCGCCTGTTGATGGACGAGCACGGCATGGAATGGGACCAGGCCTGGGGCATTGTCCGGTCGACCACGGCTTACACCAACCACACGCTGCTGCCGGAAGCGCTGGAAACCTGGCCGGTGCCGATGTTCGAGAAGCTGTTGCCGCGCCTGCTGGAAATCATCTACGAGATCAACGCGCGGTTCCTGGACGAGGTCAGCATCCGCTGGCCCGGCGACAACGCGCGGCTGGCACGGATGTCACTGATCGACGAGGGCGGCGAGCGCCGGGTGCGCATGGCCTACCTGGCGATCGTGGGCAGCTACTCGGTCAACGGCGTTGCGGAACTGCATTCGCGTTTGCTGCGCGAAGGGCTGTTCCGGGATTTCTACGAGCTCTGGCCCGACAAGTTCAACAACAAGACCAACGGCGTCACGCCGCGGCGGTGGCTGGCGGCCTGCAATACCCGGCTGGCCGCGCTGGTCAGTGGCAAGATTGGCGACGGCTGGGTGACGAAGCTCGATCAGCTGGAGGCCCTGGCACCGTTGGCCGATGACGCCGGTTTCCAGGCCAGCTGGCGGGCCGTCAAGCTGGCGAATAAGCAGCGGCTGGCGGAAGACATCAAGCGCCGTACCGGGATTGAGCTTGACCCGGCCATGCTCTTCGATGTCCAGGTCAAGCGTATCCACGAATATAAGCGCCAGTTGCTGAACGTGCTGCACGCGGTGCACATGTACGACCTGATCCGCCGCGGCGACGGCGACGAATTGCCGCCGCGCGCCATCATCATCGGCGGCAAGGCCGCGCCCGGTTATGTCATGGCCAAGGGCATCATCAAGCTGATTGGCAACGTCGCCCGGGTGATCAACAATGACCCGGCCATGGCGGGGCGCCTGCAGATGGTGTTCTACCCCGACTACAACGTCTCCGCGATGGAAAAAATCTGCCCCGCGGCGGACCTGTCCGAGCAAATTTCCACGGCCGGCAAGGAGGCCTCCGGCACCGGCAACATGAAGTTCATGATGAACGGTGCCATCACCATCGGCACGCTGGACGGCGCCAACGTGGAAATCCTCGAGGCCGTGGGCGACGAGAACTTCTTCCTGTTCGGCCATACGGTGGAGGAGGTCGCCTCGTTGCGGGAGAACTACGATCCCGGTGCCTATATCAACGCCGACGAGGACTTCCGGCGTGTTGTTGGCCTGCTGGAATCAGGCCACTTCTGCCGTTTCGAAGTCGGCGTGCTGGACGCGGTGATCGGCGCCTTCCAGGACCCGTCGGACCCATGGATGACCGCGGCCGATTTCCGCTCCTTCATCGACGCCCAGCGGCGCGTGGACGAGGCCTGGAAGGACACCGCCCGCTGGGATCGCATGAGCATTCTCAACAGCGCCTGTTCCGGGCGGTTCTCCACCGACCGCACGATGCAGGACTATAACGACGACATCTGGCGCCTGGAGCCGGTCGAGCCGGGCTGATCATGCTGGAGCGCGGCGACCCCGGGTGCCTGGGCGGTCGCGCCCTTGAGGGTGGCGCGAACTTCGCCGTATACGCCTCGCGCGCCGAGCGGGTCGAGCTGTGCCTGTTTGATGCCCATGGGAATGCCACCGGCAGTTTTGACCTGCCCGGCCACGATGACGGCGTCTGGCACGGGTTCTTTCCGGGCCTGTCAGCCGGGCAGGCCTATGGCTACCGGGTCCATGGGCCCCATGACCCCAAAGCCGGGCTCAGGCACCATCCCGGCAAGCTGCTGATCGACCCCTGGGCCCGGCGACTGTCCGGCGAAGTCCGCTGGGACCCTTCATTGTTCGATACGGACCCGTCAGACAGCGCCGGTGCGATGCCGCGCTCACTGGTGACTGCCCCCGGCGAGGGTGCCGGGCCGGTCATACGGCGCGATGACAGCGGTCGGATTCCGTGGTCGGAGGCCGTGGTCTACGAGACCCATGTGCGCGGCTACACCATGCGCCATCCCGGGCTGACGGAGGCCGAGCGCGGGCGCTTCAAGGGCATGGCCAACCACCAGGTGCTTGATTACATCCGCGCGCTGGGCGTGACTCACGTGGAGTTGATGCCGGTCCACAGCATGGTCGACGAGGCCTTCCTGTCGGCGCGTGGGCTGCGCAATTACTGGGGCTACAACAGCATCCAGTTCTTCACGCCCGCCGCGCGTTATGGTGGCGAGGACCCGGTCGTCGAGTTCCGCGACATGGTCAACGCCATCCATGACGCGGGGCTCGAGGTGATCCTGGACGTGGTCTATAACCACACCGGCGAGGGGGGTGAGGACGGGCCGACCCTGGGTTTCCGGGGCCTGGACAACCTGGCCTATTACCGCACCCTGCCCGGTGACCCCTCGACCTACATCAATGACACCGGCTGTGGAAACACGATCAATGCCGACCATCCCAGGGTGCAGGAACTGGTGACCGCCAGCCTGGAGTACTGGCACCGGGACATGGGCGTGGATGGTTTCCGTTTCGACCTGGCGCCCATCCTGGGGCAGACGGCGACCGGTTTTCGCACCGACCATCCCCTGTTGCGGGCCATCACCACGACGCCCGGGTTGCGCAATGCCCGGCTGGTGGCCGAACCCTGGGGGCCCGGGCCGGGAGGATACCGGCTGGGTGAGTTCCCGCCGGGGTGGTCGGAATGGAACGACCGCTACCGCGACACCGCGCGGCGGTTCTGGCGCGGTGACGCGCAGCAACTCGCGCCACTGGCGAGCCGGATACATGGCTCGTCCGACCTGTTCGACCGGCCCGGGCGCGGCCCGCTGGCGTCGGTCAACTTCATCACCAGTCATGACGGCTTCACGTTATCCGACCTGGTCAGCTACAAACGCCGGCATAACCACGCCAATGGCGAAGACAACCGAGACGGCCACAGCCATAACTACAGCTGCAATCATGGCGTGGAGGGGCCGACGGATCGAGGCGCGACCCTGGCGCTGCGTCGCCGGCACCGGCTTAACCTGCTGACGACCCTGTTGCTTTCCCAGGGCGTGCCCATGCTGCTGGCCGGCGACGAGTTTGGCAACAGCCAGGGCGGAAACAACAACGCCTACGCCCAGGACAACGAGACGGGTTGGCTGGACTGGTCCGGGCTGGACCATGATCCGGAGTTTGTCCAGTTGGTCCGGGCACTGATCCGCATTCGCAGGCGGCAACCATTGCTGCGGCAGCCGGAATATGTCCATGGCCAAGTCGATGAAGCGGCCGCCGGCAAGGCCCGGTACATCGACTGGTTCAACGTAGATGGAGAGCCCATGGCGGCAGGCGACTGGGCCCATTCCCGGGCTGTCATGAAGCTGCTGTCCGGTCAGGGCAACGAGCTGGCCCTTCTGGTCAACGGCCATGATTTCGAGGCCCGTTTCGTTCTGCCAGGCGGCGGCTGGGTGTGCGAGTTCTGCAGTGACGCACGCCAATACCCTGGGCAAAACGACCGTTTCGACGCACCGGCCTGGAGCATGACCTGTTTGGTGCGCGGCTGAGCGGCGTACCGGGGTAGACGCTTTTCCAGCGCGAACAGGTATAATCCGGCATCGTCCGGGATCACTAAAAACCATATGAAAATCATTTCGGTAGCCCCCTCATGGCCGGTGTAAAGCGCAACTACCAGTGGCTGGTGTTGTCGCTGGTGCTCATCGCCGTCAGCGGCGCGATCACGTGGCAGAAGATTGCCGGCCTTGGATTTCCGACGCGGCCCGATATGACCAGTGAGACCTGGTCGATCCAGGCCAAGGTGGAACTCGAGCGCCGTGGTGGGCCGGTCAAGGTGGCGCTACGGCTGCCGTCGAGCCCGCCCGGCTACGTGGTGGCCGAGGAACACTATATTTCCCGCGGCTTTGGCCTGACTGTCGATGACAGCCCCGGCGCCCGCCAGGCGGACTGGGCCATTCGCAGGCTACCCGAGGATCGCACGCTGTACTATCGCGCCCGTGTCAGCCCCGGAGGGCCGCGTGGCGCCATTGCCGGGCGACCGGATTACCCGCCGGTGCCGGATTTGCAGGAGCCGTTCAGGACCGCCTTGATCGATATCGTGACCGAGGTCCGCCAGGCGTCCGCCGACACCCGTACCTTTGCCGCGGCCATGCTCGCCAAGCTGAATTCCGCTACACCCAACGAAAGCATGGCCCTGTTCCTTTCGGAAGTTCATGATCGCGAGGACCGCATCGCGCTGGTCCAGACATTGTTGGCCGGCGCGCGAATCCCGACGCTGCAGATCCATGGTTTTGTGCCGGAGGGCGATATCCGCCGGATTGACCTGCAGACGCTCATTGGCGTCTACAACGATCAGGAATGGCTGGTGTTTGACCCGGTCAGTGGTCGCCAGGGCCTGCCACCGGGGTTCCTGGTGTGGGCCACGGGCTCGCCCGACCTGGTCCAGGCGGATGGCGCGTCTGTCCGGGATTTCCAGGTTTCCGTGCGCAAGCAGATGGTCAGTTCCCTCGAACTTGCCAGCCAGCGCGCCGCCGCCGAGCGTATCGGCGTGGGCCAGGTATCGATCCTGCAGCTGCCTATCCAGACCCAGGCGGTGTACGAGATCCTGTTGCTGGTGCCGTTTGGCATCCTGGTGATCGTCATCCTGCGCAATATCGTTGGATTCAGCTCATTCGGTACGTTTGCACCCGTGCTGATCGCGCTGGCGTTTCGCGAGACCGAGTTGTTGCGTGGCCTGGCGCTGTTTGTGCTGATTGTCGCGCTGGGCCTGTTTTTCCGCTTCTACCTGGAGCGCCTGCGCTTGCTGCTGGTGCCCAGGCTCGCGGCAGTGGTGACGATCGTGGTCCTGCTGATGACGATCATCAGTATCGTCAGCAATCACTATGGCATCGATACCGGCTTGTCGGTCTCGCTGTTCCCGATGATCATCATCTCCATGGTCATCGAGCGAATGTCCGTGGTCTGGGAGGAGCGGGGCGCAATCACCAGTATCCGTGAAGGTATCGGTAGCCTGGTCATGGCGGCGCTGGCCTACGTGGTGATGTCGATCAACATCCTGGGCTACTGGGTGGCGGTGTTCCCGGAGATCAACCTGGCGGTACTCGGGCTGATTATCATGCTGGGCCGTTACACCGGCTTCCGCGTCACCGAGCTGTTCCGCTTCCGCCAGCTCGACCCGAAGCAGGCGCCCTGAGATGCTGGGCCGCTACAGCCGGCTCAAACGTGCCGGGGTGCTGGGCCTGAACCGCAGGAACGGCGACTACATCTTCACTCACAACCAGCGGCGCTTTTATCCGCTGGTGGACGACAAGGTGCTGTGCAAGCAGCGCATGCAGGCGGAAGGGCTGGCCGTGCCCGACCTGCTGGGCGTGGTGGGCTCCAATCGCGAGACCCGCAACATCGACGGCATCCTGGCCGGCGCGAAGGAGTTCGTGATCAAGCCGGCGCATGGCAGCGGCGGTGACGGCATCATGGTCATTACCGACCGCAAGGCCGAGTACTACGTCGACTCCGATGGCGGCCTGGTCGACCAGGACCACCTGGGTCATCACCTGACCAATGTCATCGGTGGGCTGTATTCACTGGGCGGCCGGCCGGATGTGGCCATGATCGAGTCGCTGGTGCATTTTGACCCGGCATTCAGCCAACTCACCTGGCAGGGTGTGCCGGATATCCGCGTGATCGTCTATCGCGGCTACCCGGTGATGGCCATGACGCGGTTGCCGACCCGGCAGTCTCACGGCAAGGCCAACCTGCACCAGGGGGCCATTGGCGTGGGGATCGACCTGGGCAGCGGCAAGACCCATGGCGGGGTGTCCGGTAATTCGGCGCAATCGACGCATCCGGATACCGGCTCGGATATTGCCGGCTTCGAGGTCCCGGGCTGGGCGCAGGTGCTATCCATGGCGGCGCGCTGTTACGAGGCGGTCGAACTGGGCTACCTGGGGGTCGATATCGTGCTTGACCGCGACTTGGGGCCGTTGATCCTGGAACTGAACGCGCGCCCCGGCCTGAATATCCAGATTGCCAATCGTTGTGGCCTGGCGGCCCGGCTCGAGGCGGTCGACGCTGAGGCCGGTGATGGCGAATCACCCGACCAGCGGGTGGCCTGGTCTCGCAACCGCTTTACGCTTTCCCACGACGACTAAGCACTTTCCTGCGGGCAAGAAAAAACCCCGGGGGCTGGGCCTCCGGGGTTTTCCTATTACGGCACCAGCCTGCGGGCAGGCCGGTTGGCTTATCGCCGGTTACTGCGCGTCTTCCAGCATCTCGTTCAGCACGTCTGGCTTGGTCTGTGGAAGTTCCTGGTTCATCAGTTCTGCACGCTTCAGTTCGCTGTCCACGTAGTTGATCCACTGCTGCGCCGTACGGCGGCTGCGGTCATCCCTGGCGGCGGCTTCGAAAGCGTTGCGGGCCTGGCTGAACTTCTTCTGGTTGAACAGCGCCATGCCCAGCATGATGTTGGCCGTGTCGGTGCGCGGCAGGCCGCCCATCTGAATGCCACGCTGCAGGGCGCTGGCGGCGTTATCCCAGTCCGACAGGTTCAGGTAAGCCTGGGCCAGTCGAACGTAGAGCTCACCGTCGTTGGCAATCTCGGCAGCCTGGCGCAGCGGCGGGATGGACTTCTCGTCCTCACGCGCCGTGAACCATGACTGGGACAGCAAACGCAGGTTGCGCTCGTTGGAGGGCACCGTGCCAGCATCCAGTTCCTTTTCCAGCACAGTGGCCGCCTTGTAGGGCGCTTCGTGCAGCAGGTAAAGGTTGGCGAGGTTGATGATATGCGCCTGCGAGGTGATGTAACCCTTTTCGTACAGCGCTTCGACAATCACCAGCTGCTTCATGGTATCGCCCAGCTCGGAATGAGCGCCGGCGAGGGTCAGCAGGTAAGTGTCCTTCGGGTAGTGAGCAATCAGTTCTTCCAGAATCGCAATCATGTTCTGGTAGTCCTTAAGCTCGTAGTAGATCACCCGAAGCAGGAGCAGCTCGTTCTCTTTCGGAACGGTGCCCTGGGCGCGCTTCATGTCGACGCCTCGCTTGATGGGCCCAAGTGCCTTCTGGTAGTCGCCCAGCTGGAAGTAGGCCTGGCCCTGCAGCAGGAAGATATCCGCTGAAGGCTCCGGCACGACCGCCATGAGCTGGTTGACCGTCTCCAGGGCGCCCTGGTAATCGTCGGTGGTGAACTGCAGCTGTGCCTTGGTCTTCAGGGCGCTCTGCTGTACCGCCGCCGGCAAGCCGGGCTGGGCAAGGACCTGGTTGTACGAGTTGATGGCGTCCTGGTACTTCTCCTGCAGGTAGTAGGAGTAGGCGGACAGGTTCCAGGTCTGGGCCCGTTCGTACGGTTCCAGCTTCTCGTCCTGCAAGAGGACGCGAATCGCGGTCTCGGCCTGGGTGTACTGCTTGGCCTCGACAAAGCCCTGAATTTCCGTAAGCGCCTCGTAGACCTTCTGGCTCATGGCCAGGGTCTGCTTGGTCTCGCGGTCATCGCCATCCTGCGCGTGAGCGTAGGGTACGGCTGCCACACCGAGCGCAACCGACAGCACGAGGCTGGCGGCTTTGATGGTTCTGCGTTGGATTCGGTTCATGGCAGTTACTCGCTGATCTCAAAGGTGAACTTGTTCTGTACGCCCGGGACTTCCACGGCCTGGCCGTCGATGACGCGGGGCTTGTACTTGAACTTCATCGCCGCCTGGACGGAAGCACGGTGGAACAACGAACTGCTGCACTGGCTTTCGACCACGAACGGGTCACGAATGGTGCCCTGCCGGGTCACGGTGTACTCCACCACGCAGTAGCCTTCCGTCCCGCGGGACAGTGCGCGCTGCGGGTAGATGGGCGCGACCTTCACGATGGGCAGGTAGTCACCTTCGCCGACACCCAGGCTGAAGCCACCGGACATCTCGATATCCGTCTGCACCGGGGCGGCCTCAATGGCGATCGTCTCGGCGGTCGGGTCAGGATTTTCCAGCTGCGGGGTAGGTGGCTGCGGCGGCGGGGCGTCGGGTGGTGGCGGCTTTTCGGGCTTCGGCGATTTACGCTGGATGGTCTCGTCTCGCTGCACACGAACGAAGTCCACCAGGGCGCCGCGGTCGCTCTCGTCGAGCGTGCGGTCGGCGGTTTCGATCATGTACTGCATGAACCAGAACAGGAACAGCGTAACGACGAGGCCAACGACAAAGCCGATGACCAGTCGCCCCACACCGGGGGTTTCCCGGGTGGAGAGGGTTTGTTGGATTGTGGCCATGGGCGCGCTCCTATTGCTCTTGCGCGGCAATCGAAACGTTGTAAACGCCGGCCTGGCGTGACGCATCCATAACCTGGATCAAGGTATCAGTCTTCGATTCCTTGTCCGCCTGGATGACCACGGAACCCTGGGGATTCTCCGCATGCAGGCGCTCGATGTTCGGGCGCACTGAGCGGATATCGACCTGGCGGCGGTCAATCCAGATGTCATTGTTGGGACCGATCGCGATCAGGATGTTGGCTTTCTCCTGCTTCACGGCGGTGGCCGCGTCGGGCCGGTTAACGTCGATACCCGCTTCCTTGATAAAGGTGGCGGTAACGATGAAGAAGATCAGCATGATGAACACCACGTCCAGCATGGGCGTAATGTTGATCTCCGACTCTTCTTCCTGTGGTGCTTGGTTGAAAAACTGCTTCATTTTGCGATCTCCAGCTGCGGCCCGCTCACGCGGGCCGCAAGCCCGTCAGCTATGTTTTATGACCAGATGGTCACTCAGGAGTTCTCTTTCCCTGGCGGCCTTGCGCTGCAGGTAGGTGCTCATGGCAATGCCAGAGAGCGCCGCGACCATGCCTGCCATCGTCGGGATGGTAGACATGGACACACCCGAGGCCATCGACCGCGGGTTACCTGAGCCGGACACGGCCATCACCTCGAACACGTTGACCATGCCGGTCACCGTGCCCAGCAGACCCAGCAGCGGGCACAGGGCCACGCAGGTCTGGATCATGGCGATGTATTTATCCATGTTCCGGCTGACCACTGAGATCAGTCGGTAACGCACCTGGTGTGCGTTCCACGACTGGTGGTCAGGCCGTGCTTCCCAGAGCTGCTGTGCGGCGGAGACCATCTTCTTGTGACCGACCTTGAAATAGATCAGTCGTTCGATGATGAGAACCCACATCGCCAGCGTCAGCAGACCGATCCAGTTCAGGACCGGCCCACCGAGCTCCATGAAGTCACGTACGGACTCCAGGAAGGGCAGGTAGTAGTAGAGCGTATCCACGCCTTATGCTCCCCGCTGCGCTTCCGCCTGCTCTGCCAGCAGACCAGCGGATTCTTCCTGCAGGATCTGCGTCAGTTTGCGGGCCTGGCCAGAGACCAGGGTGTGCAGGAACACGGTCGGGATCGCCACGACCAGGCCGAGCACCGTCGTCATCAGGGCGGTCGAGATACCACCGGCCATCAGCTTCGGATCACCTGCACCGTAAAGGGTGATGGCCTGGAAGGTCACGATCATGCCCGTCACCGTACCCAGCAGACCCAGCAGCGGCGCGACCACTGAAATGATCTTCAGCATCGGCAGCATGGACTGGAACTTGGGCGTTTCACGCAGGATGGCTTCGCCCAGTCGCAGTTCCAGCGCCTCGACGTCGTCGCCCTTGTGGTCGTGGTAGACCTTGAGCACGCGGCCCAGCGGGTTGTTGCCCGGGTTCTGCGGGTTCTTGATCTGCGCACGGACCTTCGAGCCGATACCGGTCAGCACCAGCCAGCGCCACACGGCAATGGCCACGCCGATGATACCCAGCACGATGATCACCCAGCCGACTTCCTTACCCTGCGCGATACGCTCGCTCAGGCTCGGTGACTGGACCAGCAGGCCCAGCAGCTGGCCACGGGTCGGGTCGATGGCGACCGGCGTGTAGCCGCTGGAGGCGCCTTCGAAGTCGCCCAGGCGCTTGGTGTAACGGGCCTGCGGCTGGCGCTGCAGTTCCAGTACACGGCCGGTTTCCGGCAGGTACTCCAGGTATTTGCCATCGGCAACCAGGTTGAACGCGCCGATACGGGTCACGGTCTTTTCGACTTCCTCACCGGTAGAGGTCACCACGGTGGTCGGGAATTCGACGACCTTGCCGGTCTCGGTCATTTCACGCTGGATTTCGAACCACAGGCGCTCGATTTCGTCCAGGGACGCCATGCGCGTGGTCTGGCCCATCTTGGCGGCGAACTCGGTCAGCCAGGCGGTACGGTCAGGGTACTGCACCTGGGTGATGGAGTTGCTGAACTGGCCGATGGCATCGCCGGAGGCCTGCTGCAGAACACCAAACAGTTCCTTCAGGTCGCCCAGTCGTTCCTGCAGGGCGGCTTCCAGTTCGAAGATTTCAACGTCGTTGGCTTCGAAGGTGGTTTCCAGCTGCGCAGAGAGGTTCTCCTGGCGGGTCTTCTCGGCGCGCATGTTGGCCAGCTTCTGCTGCTGGCTGGAGCGATCGGCACGGAACTCGGCCAGGCGCTCCTGGGCTTCCTGCGCGTCTTTCACGCGACCGGTTTCAACCTGGCGAAGCAGCTCGTCAAGGTTGACGGCTTCGGCAGCAATGGCGGGGGCGGACAGCCCCATGGACAGGGCGACAGCGCCCAGGAATTTCATGGTACGGGTCTTCACTGTCCTGCCTCCTTCGCGGCTGCAACAGGCACGACCAGCAGATCAGGCGCGACCTGCTTGCGTGCGATCTTCAGGCCTTCGGTGACCTGGGCCTTGTAGGTTTCCGGCGGCAGTGAAACGAACGCGCCTGCGTCCTTGTCCCATGCGCCGGTGGTGCCGCCGCCAACCGTCTGGTAGGCCAGCACAACACGACCGATGCGCAGGAAGTCGACCTCCTGCATGCGGCCGTCAAGGTCAATGGAACCCTTGTAGGCTTCGATGGTCCGACCGTACTCATTCTCAATGGAGTAGGCCTCGAGGATCTGGCGCAGCTTTTCGGCCGGCGTGACGTCGGAGCGATCCATCATGTCACGCAGGCGTGCGATACGGTCGGTACGCTCGGTCACCAGGAACGGCGTGTCGAGCTGGACGAACTCGTCCAGGGCGTCGAGCATGCGGGTCATCAGCGGGACGATCTGGCGCTCGATCAGTGCAACGTCGTCGATGGCCGCGGTCAGGTCGGCCTTGGCGGCTTCCTGGTTGTTGACCTGGCGCTGCAGGAGGTTGTTGTAGACCTTGAGGCCGTCGACCACCTTGGCCTCGGTTTCAAAGTCAATAACGATCTGTTCGATCTGGTCGGCCACCTGGTTGATGCGCTGCTGGTCGGCGGCTGCTGCCGCGGCCCGCTGCTCACCGGCGTTGGTGACTTCCTGGATGGTGGCGCCGAGGGCGGCACCGGAGACCGTCGTCATCAGGAGGGCGGCTGTTACCGCTACCTTCATCGGACGGTATGAAAGGGTTCGTTTAGTGATCATACCGATTCTCATTGTGGGAAATGATTTAGTGGAGTCTGGGAAAAGCGAACGCACACTCTATAGTCAAGCCCAAGAGTGGTCAAACTGTAATAAAGGTGTGCTTCGGACAACCTGACTCATTCTGGCACCACGCCTGTAAAAAAAATGTTATTCACAGGCCCTCTCTCACTCCGGTCGTCGTGCCTGGACGGCCGGTTCGGCGAACGCGCGTTCCAGCGCGTCGCCCAGTATGCCCGCCCAGTGCGCCAGCCCTTCGGCTGAGCTCACCAGGTCCTGGCGTACCTCGATCCCGACGCACGGCAGTCCACGGCCTTCGCCGTGGACATCGACGGTGTAATCCGCCGGATGACGTCCGGAATAGGGTTCGTTGTCGCCAACGCACAGCCCGTCAACGTCGCGCAGCGCGTCCAGCAGGGGTAGTGCGAGCCGCGGGTCACGGTCCCACATGACGCCGATATGCCAGCGTCGGCTGACACCGTTGAAGACCGGCGCGCAGGTGTGGATGGAGACCAGTGGAGGCGTGTGCCCGGCAGCGACCTTGCCGTCGAGCTGTGCCTCGATGGCGTCATGGTAGGGGTTGAACAGGGCTTCGATTCGCAGCTGCCGCTGCGCCTGGTCCAGCCCCAGGTTGCCGGGGATGGCGATGCCGTCACTGACCCGGACAAACGCGGTCGGGTCGTCCGGGTGGCGGTTCAGGTCGATGACCAGCCGCGAGTAGCCGGCCAGCACGGCGGTGGCGTCAAACCGCGCCGACAGGGCCCGTGTCAGCCCGGCCGCACCGATATCCCGCGCCACGTGTCGTTCCAGCACCCAGTCGGCCACGCCCAGTTGCCGCAGCGTGCCGGGAAAGGCGCGGCTGGCGTGGTCGCAGGTCAACAGGAACGGCGCCCGCCCCTGTGGGTTGAGAATCTCGAACGGCGCCGGATCACCCGGCCCAAGCAAGGCTTCGGCAGGTGCGGTGACAACGGTTCCTGGTGTGGATTCAGTAGGCGTGGGGCGGGAACTCAAAATGAAACGGGCTCAGTGCTGTGCGTCAAACACCGGCTTCCACTCCCCCCGGTGGGATGCCGGACTCATTATATATATGGTGCCCAATATACATGAACGCACCGTAAATGCCATTACCCCGACCGGGGTTTCAGAGCCCGTAGGCCCAGATCAGCACCGCGCTCAGCGAGAACCAGAGCAGGATGGCCAGTGGCAGGCCGACACGGACGAAGTCGCCGAACTTGTAGCCGGCGGCATTCATGATCAGCAGGTTGGTCTGGTAAGCCATCGGCGTGACGAAGCTGAGGTTGGCGCCAAACAGCACGGCCAGCACGAACGGCTCCAGCGGCAGGCCCAGTCGCTGCGCGATACCGATGGCGATGGGCGTGCCGATGACGGCCGCGGCGTTGTTGGACACGACATTGGTCAGGACCGCCATCATCGCCATCAGGCTGGCCATGACCACCGCGGGTGAGGCGCCGAAGGTGATATAGACAAACAGGTTGGCGAGGAAGTCCGCGCCGCCGGTCATCAACAGCGCCGTACCCATGGCCAGGGAAGCGACGATGATGAAGATGACCTGGGTGCTGAGCGCGCCCATGGCGTCCTTCCACCCCAGGCAGCCGGTGATGATCAACAACAGGCAGCCGAGCAGGGCGCTGACTTCGATGGGCATGATATTCGCCGCCGCGGTGACGACCACGCCGATCATGATGGCCAGCGCGATGGGCGCCTTGCGGGTATGCGGCAATTCGACGCTGCCATCGAGGACCAGGAAGTCACGGCTGCTCTTGAGTTCGTTCAGGCGTTGCGGTGTGGCCTGCACCAGCAGTACATCGCCGGTACGCAGCGCGACGTCGTCCAGCCCCGGCGAGCCGCGCCCTTCCGAGCCTTCCATGCGGTTGAACGCCAGCAGCCGCAGGCCGTAGCGGGACATCAGCTGGGCCTTGCCGATCAGCACGTCCTTGAGCCGCGAGGCGGGCGTGATGGCCACCTCGGCGATGCGGCTGCCGCCGGTCGACAGCGGGTGCTCGGCGTCGACTTCCTGGTCACCGTCGAACAGGGTGCCGCCCAGCAGGCGCGCGAACTCGCGCAGGTTGCCCTGGGTGTCACTGGTGGTGATACGGTCGCCGGCGCGCAGTTCAACGTCCGGGAGCGGGGTGACGAAGACGCCGTTACCGCGCTCGATGGTGTCGACATTCATTGCGTCGCTGGTCTTCAGGATCGCGTCCGCGAGTCGCTGGCCGACCACCGGGCTTTCCTTGTTCAGGCGAATCTGTGCCGTGTACACGCGCGAGATGCCACGGTTGAGGGGCAGTTCGCGCTTGGGCAGCAACCGGGGCGCGACCTGCCACAGGTAGAAAATGGTCACCGCGCCACCCACCAGCACCGGCCCGGTGAAATCGAACATGTCGAATGGGTCCATGCCCATGTCGGCCGCGACGTTCACGACCAGCAGGTTGGTGGAGGTGCCGATGGTGGTGGCCATGCCGCCCAGGATGCTGGCAAAGCCCATCGGGATCAGCGTGCCGGCCGGCGAAGAACCGGTGCGGACGGCGACACCCACAAGGATCGGCAGCATCATCACGACGATGGGCGTGTTGTTGATGAAGGCGCTGAGTACCGCGGTGATCAGCAGCGTCAGCAGCAGGCAGAATGACGGGCCCCAGCGCCACACCCGGGCCAGGAAACGGCCCACGGGTTCCAGTGCGCCGGTCGCCACCAGGCCCTGGCCGACGATCATCAGCCCACAGACCGCCACCAACGCGCGGTTGCCAAAACCAAGGAAGAAGTCGCTGGCCACCACCGCGCCCTGCTCGCCCTCGTAGGGGAACAGCGTGAAACCCACCGTGAGCAGGACCAGCA
This sequence comes from Marinihelvus fidelis, assembly GCF_008725655.1. Lineage (NCBI taxonomy): Bacteria > Pseudomonadati > Pseudomonadota > Gammaproteobacteria > Chromatiales > Wenzhouxiangellaceae > Marinihelvus > Marinihelvus fidelis. The sequence goes on from NZ_VYXP01000007.1 coordinate 99,396, forward strand.
CCACCAGGCTGGTGGTTTCCAGCGGCACGTCCTCACGCGAAAACAGCACCAGCGCGACCACGATCATGACCATGACGGACAGGGCGTGCAGGTTGGGTAGTGCGAGTTCGACCAAGCGTCAGTCCCGGTTCTGGAGTTGTTCTTCGAGTTCGGCCGCCGTCGACACGGGTGGCAGGCAGTGATTGCCGATACACACGCTGGCCCTGGATGGGCCCGGCCCCGGGCGTGTGAAGCAGTGTACCGCATCGTGGCGCCGGGCCGTGACAACCATTGCGGCGGCGGCCGCGGTGCCGTCGTCCGTGACCGACACGATGGCCGGTGGGGCCATGGCATCGGCCAGCGCGGTGACGAAGCTGGCGTGCCCGAGCGCGTACTTGAGGATATCCGGGCGCGCCGCGCGCAACGCCAGGTCGGCCGCCGCCAGGTAGCGGGGTACGGCGGTTAACCAGCCCAGCAACTGCAGCGCCCGGGTGGCAATGGCCGCCGCCGACGGCGTGGCGTCGTCCTGCGTCACCTTGAGCCGTTGCATGGGCACATCGACGCGCTCGTCGGTGAGCCAGAAACCACCACCGTCGTTATCAAAAAAGCGGAGCAGCAGGGTGTCCGCCAGCCACTGGCAGAACACCAGGCGCTCGTCCGACCAGCGGCCCTCGAGCAGGGCCAGGCCGGCGTCCAGCGTGAAGGCGTAATCGTCCAGGGTGCCGGCGTTGTAGGCGGCGCCATTGGCATGTACGGCGTGCAGGGTCTCGCCGTCCCACATCTGCTCCTGGATGAAGGCGAACGCCCTGTCGGCCCGGTCCAGCCAGTCGGTCCGCCCGAGCGACACCGCCGCTCGGGCCAGGCCGGCGGCGGCAAGCGCGTTCCATGACGCCAGGCGCTTGTGGTCCGTGGCCGGCGCGACCCGCCGTGCGCGGGCCCTGCGCAGTCGCTTGATGGCGGCGTCGAGCTCGGGGCCATCGCCTTCCGGGCCGCCGCGCCGGGTCAGGTGCCAGGCGCGGCCCTCGAAGTTGGCCGGGCCGTCGAGCCCGAACACGGTTTCGGCCACCCGCCATTGCGCGTCATCAAGCTCGGCCCGGGCCGCGGCCGGGGTCCAGGTGTGGAAGCCGCCTTCCTCACCGTCCGCATCGGCGTCGATGCTGGCGGCGAAGCTGCCCGTGTCGTCGCTCATGTCGTCGCGCAGCCAGCTGACGATGCCTTCCGCACAGGTCTTCAGCCAGTCATCGTCGCCCCGCCGCGCGGCATCGGCATAGAGCGGCAGCAACTGGGCGTTGTCGTAGAGCATCTTCTCGAAATGCGGGATGGTCCAGTCATGGTCGACACAGTAGCGGTAGAAGCCGCCATCGAGCGGGTCCCTTAGCCCGCCACGGGCCATGGTGTCCAGAGTGAAGTGCTGGAATTCGGCCAGTTCCGGGCGCCCGGCCAGTCGTGCGAGCCTCGGCAGCATGGCCAGTTGCGGTGCCTGTGGAAACTTCGGCGCGCCGCCAAAGCCGCCGTGCTCGCGGTTGGCGCGTTGGGTCACATGCCCGGCCGCCGCTGTGATGAGCGCCGCGTCATCGACACCGTCTTCGGGTTCACGTTGCGTTTGCATCGCCTGCAGGCCGGCATCCAGCCGCTGGCCGATGCTGGCGACATCATCAGGCTTGCTGTCGTGCCAGGCGCGGGCGCGCCGCAGGACCTCCGTGAACGGTGGCATGCCATGGCGCGGTTCAGGCGGGAAATAGGTGCCGGCAAAAAACGGCGCCAGGCTGTCAGCCGCCAGGAACAAGGTCAGCGGCCAGCCGCCGCCCTGGCCGGTCAGCATCTGGTGTGAGAGCTGGTACAGGCGGTCCAGGTCAGGGCGCTCTTCGCGGTCGACCTTGATGTTGACGAACAGTTCGTTCATCACCGCGGCGGTGTCCGGGTCTTCGAAGGACTCGTGCGCCATGACATGGCACCAGTGACAGGCGCTGTAGCCCACCGACAGCAGGATCGGGCGTGATGATTCACGCGCGGCGGCGATGGCTTCATCGCACCACGGCCACCATGCCACCGGGTTGTCGGCATGCTGTCTCAGGTACAGGCTGGCGCTGTCTCGCAGTCGGTTCACGGCTCGTGATCGGGGTCGGCTTGTCACCGGTGAAGGGGTGACTTATCCTGCCGCCAGACCCATTGTAACCCTTTCGGAAACGCCTCCTTGGACGCTCCCGCCCATTTTCTCGTGCATTTTGACCCGGTCGCGTTCTCGCTCGGCCCGCTGTCGGTTCACTGGTACGGCATCACCTACCTGGCCGCGTTTGCCGCCTTTTGGCTGATCCAGTCCTGGCGCGCGAAGGCGCTGCCCTGGGCCGGCTGGGCCACCGAACAGGTCAGCGATTTCATGTTCTACGGCATGCTCGGCGTGATTGCCGGCGGGCGCCTGGGCTACGTGTTGTTTTACAGCATGGACAGCCTGGCCGGCGACCCGCTCTACCTGCTGCGCATCTGGGAAGGGGGCATGTCATTCCATGGCGGCATGCTGGGCGTGGTCGTCGCGTCTTTCGTGTTTGCGCGGCGCAACCGAAAAGGCTTCTGGGAGACCGCGGATTTCATCGTCCCTGTCGTGCCCCTGGGGTTGGCCTTCGGTCGCCTTGGAAACTTCATCGGTGGCGAGTTGTGGGGCCGGCTCAGTGACCTGCCCTGGGCGATGATTTTCCCGGCATCACTGCCCCCCGGTGCCGTCGAAGGTGGGCTTGAGACGGCCTGGCGCGCCGGCCTGCTGGATGCCTACGCGCGCCATCCCAGCCAGCTCTACCAGGCCGGGCTCGAGGGCCTGCTGCTGTTCATCATCCTGATGGTTTTTGCCTCGAAGCGGCGGCCGCCCGGTGCCGTGTCCGGCCTGTTCCTGGTCGGTTACGGGCTGTTTCGCGCCACCGCCGAATTCTTCCGCGAGCCCGACGCGCATATCGGCTACCTGGCGGGCGACTGGCTCACCATGGGCATGGTATTGTCGCTGCCAATGACGGCCGTTGGCCTGGCCTTCATGGTGATGGCCTTTCGGCGGCCTGGCACTCCTGGCGGATAGGAACTGATGCGCGAATACCTCGACCTGCTCACCGATATCCTGGAGAACGGCAGCGACAAGTCCGACCGTACCGGCACCGGCACGCGCAGCGTGTTCGGGCGGCAGATGCGGTTCGACCTGTCTGCCGGCTTTCCCCTGCTCACGACCAAAACGGTACACCTGCGTTCGATCATTCACGAGTTGCTGTGGTTCATTCGCGGTGACACCAACATCGCCTACCTGAATGAGCACGGCGTGACCATCTGGGATGAGTGGGCCGACGAGGACGGCGAACTGGGGCCGGTGTACGGCGCCCAGTGGCGGCGCTGGCCGACCCCTGATGGCGGCCATATCGACCAGCTGGCCGAACTGCTCGACAACCTGGAAAACCGCCCGGATTCCCGCCGCCACCTGTTGTCGGCCTGGAACCCGGCCGTGTTGCCGGATGAGCGTGTCAGCCCCAGTGACAACGCCAGCGCCGGACGACAGGCGCTGCCGCCGTGCCACACGATGTTCCAGTTCTATGTCGCCGATGGCCGCCTCAGCTGCCAGCTCTACCAGCGCAGCGCCGACGTGTTCCTGGGCGTGCCGTTCAATATCGCGTCCTATTCCCTGCTGACGCTGATGATGGCCCAGGTGCTGGAATTGCAGCCGGGTGACTTCGTTCACACCTTCGGCGATGTCCATATCTATGCCAACCACTTCAACCAGGTGCGTGAGCAGTTATCGCGCCAGCCGCGGTCGCTGCCGACCATGCGCCTGAATCCCGAGGTGCGCGAGCTGTGGGATTTCCGTTTCGAGGATTTCGAGCTGCGGGACTACGACCCGCACCCGGCGATCCGCGCGCCGATCGCGGTCTGAGCGCGTGACCGCGAGCCTGACCATCGTCGCCGCGATGGGGCGCCACCGGGGTATTGGCATCGAAGGCCGGTTGCCCTGGCACCTGCCGGCCGAGCTCCGGCATTTCAAACAGCTGACCATGGGCAAGCCCATCCTGATGGGCCGCAAGACCTTTGAGTCGATCGGCCGTCCCTTGCCCGGCCGCCAGAACCTGGTCGTGACGCGGAATGCCGACTGGCGGGCCGAGGGTTGCCAGGCGGCGGTGTCGCTGGCGGCGGCACTGGCCCTGGCCGAAAGTGATGAGGTCATGGTGATTGGCGGTGGAGAGTTGTACCGCCTGGCGTTGCCGGTGGCCTCGCGCATGGTGCTGACCATGGTCGATGCCGAGCCCGAGGTGGATACCTGGTTTCCGCAGTGGCCCCTGGACGAGTGGCGCCGGGTATCGGCCAAGCCTCATCCCGCAGATGCGGACAATCCGCTGGCCTTCCGTGTTGACGACTGGGCGCGGGTCAGGCCGGCGGCCGGGCCCTGACCTGGATCACGCGGTCGTCTTCCAGGCGGTAGGCGGTGAGCGAGCCGCCCCAGACACAGCCTGAATCCAGCGCCATGTAGCGCTTGCGCACCCGCAGGCCCAGCGCCGCCCAGTGGCCGAAGGCGATGCGCACGTCCCGGGTCTGCCGGTTCTTGTGTTTGAACCACGGTTTGTAACCTGATTTGCCACTGCCCGGTGGGCCCGAGGCGTTGAAGTCGGCGCGCCCGTTGGGCCGGCAGAACCGCAACTGGGTGAGGATCTTGGTGATCAGGCGCAGGCGTTTCCAGCCCCGCAGGCTATCATCCCAGCGACGCGGCCGGCTGCCGTACATCTTGCGCAGGAACTTGCGGCGCCGGTGCGAGCGCAGCACGCTGTGCACCTCGTCGGCGCGGGCCAGCGTGGTTGCCACGTCCCATTGCGGGATCACGCCGGCATGCATGCGCAGCAAACGGTGCTCCGGCGACCAGGCCACCAGCGGCTCGGCGGCCAGCCACTCGATCAGGGCTTCACGGTCACTGGCCACCAGGATACGGTCGAACTCGGCATTGCTGCAGCCGCCGCGTGGGAACTTCGATGCCGCGGCCAGCAGGTGCAGGTCATGATTGCCCAGCGTGACGCTGACGCGGTCGCGAATACCGTGCAGCAGGCGCAGGGTTTCCAGCGAGCGACCGCCGCGGTTGACCAGGTCGCCACAGGACCAGATGTAGTCTTCCGCCGGGTCGAAGTTGATGGCCTCCAGCAGGCGCTGAAGCGGCTCGTAACAACCCTGAATGTCCCCCACCAGGTAAGTGGCCATCGATCCCCCTTATCGCCCCGGTTCAGTGCAGCGCGTCGGGCGCGAGCAGGGCGAACTCCGGAATGTCGACCCGGAAGGCCTCGCCGGATTCGGTCTCGAACCCGTAGGAGCCCTTCATCGAGCCGGCGCGGGTGGGGATGAATGCGCCACTGGTGTAGGTGTAGCGCGCGCCCGGCGGCAGTTCCGGCGTCTCGCCCACCACGCCATCGCCCACCACTTCCTCCACGTGGCCGTTGCCATGGGTAATGATCCAGTGGCGGTTCAGCAAGGTAATGGCGACGTCACCTTCATTGGTGATGTGGATCGTGTAGGCAAAGGCGTACTGGTCCTCGTGCTCGCCCAGGTACTGGGGAACGGGAACAATCTTGACGGGGATGTCCGCGGGCATGTGGGGTTCCGTGCGAGCCTGGCCCCATGATAGCAGTCCCGATTACCGATACCAGCCCCGCCCGCTAGGTGGTGATTCAGCTGGTTTGCTCGACTACGTAGGCCGCGAGTGCGGCAAAGGCGTCCAGGGAGAGTGTTTCCGGGCGCGCCACCGGGTCGATGCCGGTCGCCTCGAAGGCGGCCGGGTCGACGTGGCCCTTCAGGCTGTTGCGCAGGGTTTTGCGGCGCATCGAAAAGGCCCGCAAGACCAGCTGGTCGAACGCGGCCTGGTGCACGGTCGGCACGCGGGGGCTGGGGCGTGGCTGCAGGCGCACGACGGCGGAATCCACGCGCGGGCGCGGATCGAAGGCCTCCGGCCCCACCTGGAACAGCGGCGTGACCTCGGCCAGGTTCTGGCAGGCCAGGCTGAGGCGGCCGTAGTCGCCGCCGCCCGGCGCGGCGGTCATGCGGTCGACCACCTCTTTCTGCAACATGAAATGCATATCCACCGGGGGCTCGTTCTGCTGCAGCACGTGGAACAGCAGCGGTGTGGAAATGTTGTAGGGCAGATTGCCCACCAGGCGCCAGCGGCGGCCGGAGGACAGCGCGCTGAAATCGACCTTCAGGGCGTCTTCGCAGACCACCTCCAGGTGTGGCCGGCGCTGTTGCAGCGAAGCGGCCAGGTCGCGGTCGATCTCCACAACTGCCAGGTCGGCACCCGCGGCGATCAACGGGCCGGTAATGGCCTGGCGGCCCGGACCGATCTCGACAATGCGCTCGCCCGGCTGCGGAGCGATCGAGGCGACAATCCGGTCGATAACCGTGCTGTCGACCAGGAAGTTCTGGCCGAAGCGTTTGCGGGCGCGATGGTTCACTGGCTGGCCGCCCGGGTCATGCGCGCGGCGATCTCGACGGCGTGTCCAAGGCTGGAGGCGTCGGCAATGCCCCGGCCGGCGATGTCGATGGCGGTGCCGTGGTCCACGGACACGCGCGTGAACGGCAACCCCAGCGTGATGTTCACGGCGCGCCCGAAACCGGCGTGCTTGAGGACCGGCAGGCCCTGGTCGTGGTACATGGCCAGCACGGCGTCACAGCCCTCCAGCGCAGTGGGCGTGAACGCGGTGTCCGCCGGCACCGGGCCCAACAGGTCCAGCCCGTCGCGGCGGCATGCCTCGATGACCGGCGCGATGATGTCGTCGTCCTCGTGGCCCAGGTGGCCACCTTCGCCGGCGTGCGGGTTCAGGCCCAGCACCTGCAGGCGGGGTTTGGCGATACCGAACTGCCGCTGCAGGGCGTCGGCGGTGATGCGGATGGCGCTGTCGACGGCCTCTGTGGTGATGGCATCCGGCACCTGGCGCAAGGGCAGGTGGGTGGTTACCAGCGCGACCCTGAGCGAATCGGTGGCCAGCATCATGATCACTCGGTCGACTTCGGCGAGGTCGGCGAGAAATTCCGTGTGGCCGCTGAAGTGATGGCCGGCGTCGTTGATCACGCCCTTGTGGACCGGGCCGGTCACCAGTGCCGCGGCATGGCCGTCGCGAACCAGGTGTACAGCCTGGCGCAGTGTGTCGAGCACATAGTCGGCGTTGGCCGGATCCAGATGGCCAGGCCGGGCCGGTGCGCGTAGCGGGACGGGGTAACAGGCCAGTTGTCCCGCCCGGGGTTCGAGGCCGGGGGACCATTCCACCATGTCGATGTCCAGGCCCAGCATCGTGGCCGCGGACGCCAGCACCGCCGGGTCGCAGACGGCCAGCAAGGGCGCGGTGGCGCCGCTATCGGCCAGGCGGACCAGGCACTCAGGCCCGACACCCGCGGGCTCGCCGGGCGTGACCGCAAGCCAGGCCGGGGCGGTCATCAGCCGGGCAGGCGGATGTCGACGTAGGCTTCTTCGCGCATCTGCCGGATGAAATCCTCGATTTCCGAGTCCGCGCGGCGTTGCATGATGGTCTGGCGCGCCATGTTGCGGAGCGCCTGGTCGGTGACGTCGGTTTCGCGGTAGCCGGTGCGCTGGACGATGTGCCAGCCCTCGGCGGTCTGGAACGGCTCGCTGACCTCGCCATCCTCCAGTCCCTCGAGCATGGCCGCGAATCGGTCGCCAAACTGCTGCGGGATGATCCAGCCCATGTCGCCACCGATGTTGGCGCTGGTGGTGTCATCGGAGAACTCGCGGGCGAGCTCGGCAAAGTCTTCACCGTCGTCGATGCGCGTGCGGATGGTGCGGATCTCCTCCATCGCGGCGCGCGGCGTGACCAGTTCATTAGGCGTGATCTGAATGTGATTGGCGCGATACTCCTCGGCCATGACCCGCTGGCGCTCACGTCGGTCGCTCACCAGGATGATGTGCAGTCCGGCGGCGCTGCGAACCGGCTCGGAGTACTGGCCGGCCTGGAGGTCGCGAACAGCCTCGGCGAACTCGCGGGGCATGCTGCTCAGGTCGCGCCAGCCGATGTGACCGCCTTCCAGGGCGTCGCTGCTCTGGGAGTAGCTGATGGCGGCCTGTTCGAAGCCCATGCCGCCATCAAGGTCAGCATGGATCTGGTCTGCGCGGGCTTCGGCTTCGGCCACGGCCTGCGGGGTCGAGCCATCCGGGATGCGCACCAGGATCTGTGACAGGTCGAACTCGCCGCCGCTGAAGTCCTCGGAGGCCAGCAGGATGTCGATCTCGGTATCGCTGACCGGGTCCATGCTGCTGACGATACGCTGGCGCAGACGTTCGGCGACGATCTCTTCGCCGATGTTGCGGCGGAAGTCGTCGAAGTCCTCGCCCTCGGAGGAGATGACCTGGCGCAGCTGGTCCAGCGAAATGCCGTTTTGCTGGGCCACGTTCATCAGCGCCTGGTCGATGTCCGCGTCACTGACGCGAATACCGGTTTGCTGGGCGCGCTGTACCTGCAGTTTGCGGACAATCAGGCGTTCGAGCACCTGCTTTTCCAGCAGGTCCTGCGGCGGCATGCCGCCGCCCTGGGCGCGGATGCGGTCGACGATGCCATCGATGGCCACATCGAGCTCACTGCGCAGGATCACGTCTTCTTCCACCAGCGCGACGATGCTGTCGATCGGCTGGGCTGCCTGGGCCTGGGCCAGCGCCGGCAGAAGCGCGGTCGCGGCAAGCGCGAGGGCCATCAGGCGAGAAACGAATCGGGGTGTTTGCATCGAAAATTACTCCTGCCGGGGCGCATCCTGGCGCGCCGCACCGGCATCAGGTCTTGCTTTTCAGAGGACGGCTATTCTAAACCAAACCGCCACGGGTGCGAGGGGTTGCGACGGCCCCGGGGCTCACGGCGCCGGCGTGTAGAACAACGGCGGTTCGCGGCGGCCGAAGCTGCCCAGCCCCTTCAGGCGCAGTTCCAGGTAGATGGCATCGCGCTCGCCGCCCTCGCGGTCCTTCAGGTAGCGCCGCGCGACCACCCGCAGGGCCCAGCAGCAACTCTCGTACTCGGCACCGACCAGGCCTTCCAGCAGCTCGTCGTCCTGGACCGACCAGTTCACCCGCGAGAACAGGCGCCAGCTCTCGTTGATGGGCCAGTAGTAGCGCACATCGAACTGGTCCAGGCGATCGCGCCGGTAGCGGTATTCGACCGCCATCCGGTGGCCGTTGCGGGTGGTGTGATCCAAGCCGGCCACGCCCACGTCAAGCTGGTTGGCTTCCCAGTCCCACTGCAGGCCCAGCCGGGCGGTGAAGCGATCCATCGGGTGCCAGTTGAACTCGCCGATAAACGGTGACTTTTCCAGCCGCTCCATGGTTTCGTCCGGCAGCCGGACCAGCGGGTTGTCCAGGTAAATGATCTGCCCCAGGCTCAGGCTCCAGGCGTCATTGCCGCGGTTGGCGTCAATCGAGCGCGTACTCAGCGCCAGCGTGACCTGGTTGGCGTCGCTCTGGCGGTCTGCGCCGGTGTAGCGGTTGTAATGGAACAGCTGGGCGAAACCGAAGGTGAACTCGTTGGTATCGAAATCGGGCAGCTCGTCCTGGTTCTCGTAGGGCACGTACAGGTAGTAGATACGCGGCTCAAGTGTCTGGGTGTTGCCGCTGGCCAGTTCGCGTTCCAGGTACAGCCCGCTGTCCAGGCTGAGGATGGAGGTGCCGCGGTCAGGGGACTCGTCGCCCGGCTCGCCCTGCAGGTCGAGTTCATAGGTGGTGTAACGGTAGCCGGCATTGGCGCGCAGGAAACCCCAGTAGCGGTCCAGGTTCCAGGACAGGTCGGGGTAGACGTCCAGGCGGGCGCCGGTGACGCCGGTGTCGCGGTCGAAGTACACGAGCTCGGAATCCAGCCGTGCCTGGAAGCCGCTCCGGCCCAGCGGTGCGTCGAACATAAAGGCGGCGCGCGGCAGGCGGCGGTAAGGCTCCTGTCCGGGTGAGACCGAGTCATCAATCACCTGGAAGCCGTCGGCCAGTAACGAGAAGATCCAGTAGCGGCCGGCGCCGTCGATGCTGGCCTGGCTGCGCAGGTACTGGCGTGAAGTTTGTGCCAGGTCGCCGCCGAAATCCTGGAAGTAGGCATCGTCGCTGACCCGCTCCAGGCGCATGCGGCCACGCCAGGCGGGCGAGAACGCAGCACTGGCCCGGGCCAGGTAGTGCCAGCGGTCCTCGCCGGTCTTGTCGTCGTCGAACAGGTAGCTGCCGTCGAAGACGCTGCTGGTGCGTTGGGTCAGCAGCCGGTATTCGCCGGTGCCCATGAAGCCTCGGTCGGTGTACAGCCGGGGCGTGAAGGTCAGGTCCTGGTTGGGCGCGATGTTCCAGTAGTACGGCACGCTGACTTCCAGGCCGTTGTCGTTGGCGGTGCTCAGCGAGGGGTACAGGAAGCCGCTCTTGCGCCGGTCGTCGATTGGGAAGGTCATCCAGGGCACATACATCACCGGGATGCTGCCCAGCTCCAGCTTGGCGCCGCGGGCCACGCCCACACCCTCGTCATGGCGCAGCTCCAGTGACTTCGCGGACAGCCGCCACTCGGGGTCGTCACCCGGGCAGGTGGTAAACCAGATCCGCCGCAGGTCGGTGCGGTTGCCGCCGCTGACGTGCGCACTGTCCGCGCCGCCATGCGCGCTGGAGCCGACGAAGCCATAGTCGACGTCGTAGAAATCACCGGATTGCTCATTGAAGCCGTACAGGCCGTTCGAGGCCGACAGGCGCACCTGGGAATCCTCATAGCTCAGCGGCGTGGGCAGCCCGAGTACCCGGCTGACCGGGTCGAAGCGCGCGGCCTCGGTGGACAGGTGCTGGTCGGCGCGGAACAGTTCGACATTGCCGCTGGCGGTACCCGGCTGGCCCTTGCTGGCTTCGAAGCGTTGGGCGTAGATGTTCACCGGCGCGCTTTCGCGGTCCGGAACCGTGCCGACCACGGGCGCCAGTGCCGGCTGCGGGCAGGCCAGTGCCGCCGGCGTTTCCGCCGTTTGCGCCCATGCCGTGGGCGATAGCAGCGCGATCATCATGCTCGCGCGGGACGGCCAGCGGGACCGTTTTCGGTTTGCCAGGGAGTTCACGCAGTCACCTGCCGGGAAAATCGGCGTAACGGTGTCACAAACCGGACACCGGCGCAACGGCGCGAGGTCATGGACACGGTGTTTCCAGCCAGCGCGCCCGGGTGTCGGCATCGCGCCCGGCGATTGATGCGGCGGCCTGGTGGAACCGTTCAAAGTCGCCGTCGCTGTTCTCGAACAGCTGTTCAAACGCGCAGTGCCCGCCCTGGTACTGGCTCACCAGGGCCATGCCGGCATTGTTGGCGCCGGCGTCGAAGAACCAGCGCCAGGGGTCGCTGCCCTGCCACTCATCATTGCGCAGGCGGTCGTAGTCCCGGCGCAACGCCCCGAACAGTTCGGCCTTGGCCGCCAGCCGTTCGCCCTCCGGGCGGGTCGTAGCGTACAGGTTCGCCAGTTGCCCACGATACCGGTCCACCAGCTGGCGCCACTGCGCGCTCATGGCCTTGCGCCGCTGCCACGCGGCAACCTGCTCGCCCCGGCCCGTGTCCTGCAGCCAGCGGCTGACACCTGCCGATTCGACAAAGCTGGCATAGGACTCGCTGAACGCCGTATCGCCCGCGACATAGAGCCGGCGATGTGCAAGCTCATGAACCAGTGTGCCCGCCAGGTAGGGGTCCGGCGCGTCCAGCCAGGTGTCCAGCAGCGGGTCGTCGAACCAGCCTAGCGTGGAGTAGGCGGACGCCGGCGACACGATGACGTCATCACCGCGTTGCCGCAGGCGCGCGGCGAAGGCTTCGGCATCGTCGGGATCGTAATAGCCGCGGTAGGGCACACAGCCGGCAACGATGAAGCACCATTCGCGCGGCACCAGCGACAGCGGTGGTGCGGCGACGACATTCCAGACCACGGCATCGTGGCCAGTGACGACCACCTGTGAATAGGCGTCGTCCGCGGGCAGTGCGAGTTGCCGCTCCGCGTAGGACAGCACGTCGCGGGCGACCAGGATGCGTTCGGCCAGCGGGTCCCCCGGCCCAGCCTGCGCCAGGTAGCCGTCGACGTCCTGGCGGTCATTCATCAGCGAAAGGTGGCCACCGACGGCCTGGGCGTAGTACCCGGGGCCGGCACAGGCCGACGCCAGCAGCGCACACAGGCCCAGGACCATGGCCCTCGGGAAGGTGCCTGTCATCAGGCCGAGTCGGTATCCGCCGGCACGAAGTCGAGCGAGGCCGAGTTGATGCAGTAGCGCAGGCCCGTGGGCGGCGGCCCGTCCGGGAACACGTGCCCCAAGTGCGCGTCGCAGCGCGGGCAGACCAGTTCGGTGCGGATCATGCCGTGGCTCAGGTCGCGTTTCTGGACGATGCCGGCGGCTTCGAGTTCGCCGTGAAAGCTGGGCCAGCCACAGCCGGAGTGGAACTTGCTGTCAGCGCCGAACAGCGCGTGCCGGCAGCAGACGCAGTGATAGGTGCCGTCCTCGAAGTGGTCACAGTACTCGCCCGTGAACGGGCGCTCGGTACCGGCCTGGCGGGTGACGCGGTACTGTTCGGGGTCCAGGGCCTGTCGCCATTCTTCGTCCGTCTTGTCAACGCGGTCATTCATCGTGGGCACCTCCGGGATGGATGGAATTATACCGTGCGCAATGTCTGCGCTATGCTTCGACCATGACGACACTGAGTCCGTTTCACCTGGCCATCCCGGTCAATGACCTGGCCGCCGCGCGACGCTTCTACGGCGAGCTGCTGGGGTGCCCGGAAGGCCGTTCTTCCGGCCACTGGGTCGACTTCGATTTTCGTGGCCACCAGCTGGTCTGCCACCTGGACGAGGCCGCAGCCGGCGGGCCGTTGCGCAACCCGGTCGATGGTGACCAGGTGCCGGTGCCGCATTTTGGCCTGGTGTTGTCGATGACGGAGTGGCAGGCGCTGGCCGACCGGCTGGAAGCGGCCGGTACGCGCTTCGAAATCCCGCCGCGCATCCGTTTCCAGGGCCAGGTGGGTGAGCAGGGTACGTTCTTTGTCTTTGATCCGGCCGGCAACGCGCTGGAGTTCAAGGCCTTTGCCGACCCCGAACGGCTGTTCGCCAGCGACTGAGGCCGGCGGCATGATCAAGGTTTTCGAAACACTGGATATTCTCGAGGCCGGCCGCATCCGCAGCCTGCTTGAGGCCCATGATATTGATGTGTTCATGAAGAACGAGTTTGCCGGTGGCGCGCTGGGCGACCTGCCGTTCCTGGAAGTCGCGCCGCAGCTGTTCGTGGTCAATGACGATGATGCCCCGGCGGCGCGAAGGCTGATCCGCGAGGACGGCAGCGAGGTGGCCGAAGCCCGCTAGCGGTCGTCGCCGCGCAACGCGCGAATCGCGGCTTCAAGGCGCTCTGTGGTGAGTTCCGCCGCCGGGATCGGTTCGCCAACCCTCAGTTCGATCCGCCCGAACAACTTGTATGGCCGGCGCTTCCAGAACGAGTCGCGGCGGCTGAACAGCGACCCCCACAGGTGGCACAGCGCCATCGGTACCACGGGCACCGGGTTCTGCTCGACGATTTTCGCCACGCCGCCCTTGAAGGGCTGGATCTCGCCATCGCGGGTGATGCCGCCCTCGGGGAAAATGCCCACCGGCGCGCCGGCGGCCAGCTCCGCATCGATCTTTTCATAGGCCGCCGCCAGGATGTCGGCATCCTCGCTGGCCGATGCAATCGGGATCGCCTTGCCGGCGCGGAACAGCCAGCGCATCACCGGGATGTCGTAGAGCTTGTACCACATGACGAATCGCGTCGGCCGCGGCGACATGCCCATGATAATGACCGGGTCTACGTAGCTGACATGGTTGCAGGCCAGGATCACCGCGCCTTTTTCCGGGATGTTCTCCAGGCCCGTCACTTTCACCCGGTAGATGGTGTGGATGAGCAGCCAGGCCACGAACCGCAGCAGGAATTCCGGCACGATGGTGAAGATGTACAGCGCGACCACGGCGTTGAGGATGGCCGTGGCCAGGAACAGCTGCGGAATCGTAAAGCCGGCGGCGCCCAGCATGATGATGGCAAACACCGCGGCCACGACCATGAACAGCGCGTTGAGAATGTTGTTGCCGGCGATGACGCGGGAGCGGTGCGACGCCGCCGAGCGGGCCTGCACCAGGGCGTACAGCGGCACGATGTAGAAGCCGCCAAAACCGCCGATCATCAGCAGGTCAAAAACGATACGCCAGCTGCCGGCCTGGGCAAAAAACGTCGCCGGTTCCAGGCCCACGGCCGGACTCAACGGGCTGGCGAAATACAGGTCGATGCCGAACAGGGTCAGGCCGATAGTGCCCAGCGGCACCAGGCCAATCTCGACCCGGTGGTTGGACAGTTTCTCGCAGGCCAGTGAGCCGACGCTGATGCCGACGATAAACACACCCAGCAGCATGGACATCAGCCGTTCGTCGCCACCCAGCACATTGATCGTGTAGCTGGGCACCTGCACCAGGATGGTGGCGCCGAAGAACCAGAACCAGGAGATGCCCAGCACGCCGTGCAGCACGGTGCGGTCGGCGCCAATGAATTTCAGGTTGCGGATGCTCTCGCTGAAGATGTTCCAGTTGATCTTCAGGCCCGGGTCGACGGCCGCCGCGCGGGGGACATACAGGCTGGCGAGCCAGCCGCAGACCGCCACGGCCAGCGCTGCCACCGCGACCCACATGGGCCAGGCCGTATCGACGCCGGCGAGCAGTGGCCCGGCGATGGTGCCGCCCAGGATGGCGACGAAGGTACCCATTTCCACCAGCGCATTGCCGCCGACCAGCTCCCTGGGCGCCAGCACCTGCGGCAGGATGCCGTACTTGATGGGCCCGAAAATGGTCGACTGGAAACCCAGCCCGAACAGCACCAGCAACAGCAGCGGCAGGTTGCCCAGCCACAGCCCCAGTGCCGCCAGGCCCATCAGGCCCACTTCGAACAGCTTGATGCGGCGAATCTGCGCTGACTTTTCGAACTTGTCGGCGAACTGGCCGAACAGGGCCGAGAACAGGAAGAACGGCAGGATAAACAGCAGCGCGCTCAGGTTGACCAGCTGATCGGTATTCAGGCCGCCCATCTGGCTGGCTTCGAAAACCAGCAGTGCGGCCAGCGCGTTCTTGAAGATGTTGTCATTCAGCGCGCCCAGCGCCTGGGTCACGAAGAACGGCCCGAAGCGGCGCTCGGTGAACAGCCGGAACTGTGAGCGGCCGGACATGCGGGGTCGCCGTCAGCCGGCCAGCTGCGTCAGCACGCCGGCGATGGTGGCCGTCATCATTGTCGCCAGGGTGCCGCCGAACACGGCGCGCAGGCCCAGCCGGGCGATATCGCCGCGGCGCTCGGGTGCGAGCCCGCCGATGCCGCCGATCTGGATCGCGATCGAAGAGAAATTGGCGAAACCACACAGCGCATAGGTGGAGATCAGCACCGCCTGTGGCGACAGGGTGTCTTTCAGCTCGTTCAGGGACAGGTAGGCGACGAACTCGTTGGTGATGACCTTCTCGCCAATCAGCCCGCCCACGGCCACGGCGTCCTGCCAGGGCACACCGATCACCCAGGCCAGCGGTGACAGCAGGTAGCCCAGGATCAGTGACAGCCCCAGCGGCTGGCCCAGCAGTTCTTCAAGGCCGGTGACCTGGCCCAGCCAGCCCAGCGGCCAGTCCAGCAACGCGATCAGGGCAATGAACGCCAGCAGCATGGCGCCGACATTCAGCGCCAGACGCATGCCGTCTGAAGCGCCATTGGCGGCCGCCTCAATGACGTTGCCGGCGGTCTTCTCGACATGCAGCTTGACGGTGCCTTTTGTCAGCGACTCATCGGTTTCCGGTCGCAGGATCTTGGCGATGACAATGGTCGCGGGCGCGGCCATGACGCTGGCCGCCAGCAGGTGGCGGGCGTAGAACAGCTGCATCTCGGGGTCGGGGCCGCCCAGCATGGCGATATACGCGGCCAGCACGGCGCCGGCGATGGTCGCCATGCCACCGATCATCATCGTCAGCAGCTCGGACTCGGTCATGCGGGCGATGTAGGGCCGCACCACCAGCGGCGCCTCAGTCTGGCCGACGAACACGTTGGCGGCGACGGACAGCGACTCTGAACCGCTCACATTCAGCAGTTTCTGCATCACCCAGGCCATACCCTGCACGACCTTCTGCATGATGCCCAGGTGATACAGCACACCCATCAGCGCGGCGAAAAAGATGATCGTCGGCAGCACCTGGAAGGCAAAGATGAACCCGAAGGACTCGACATTGGTCAGGTCACCAAAGATGAACGAGGCGCCGGTCATGGCAAAGCCGATGACCTTGACGAACAGTCCGGAGAGCAGGTTGAAGAATTCGCGGCCGCCGGGTACCAGGATCACCAGGATGGCGAAGAGCAGTTGCAGGCCCACGCCGGTGACGACCAGTTTCCAGTTCACCGCGGAACGGTTCATGGACGCGAGCCAGGCCAGCCCAAGGAGGACGAGCAGGCCGAAGATTCCGAATGCGATGCTGCCGATCATGCTCCGCTCCCGGAGTTGTTGTTATCGGCTTGGGAATGTATCGGGTTGAAGGCGGCGCCGCAAATGCGGCTACCGCCACCCGTCAAGACGGATATCCGTATCCGCCGGTAAACCGGTATGAAACCCTTCAGTCAACCAGGCCCGCGAACGCCATCGAGGAGAGATTGCTACCGAAATCAGCGCGCGCATCGACCGCCAGCAAGGTGAGCACCAACAAGGTGAACACGATGAATAGAATGGTTTTCCGGGCTTCAGTCTTCACAATGGACCTCCTTGTCGTTGTGGCCCCTTTGGCCGCGGGAAGCGGCCTCTATAACGGTATAACGCAGGAAGGAACTACTTCGTATCATCGGTGACGCGTGACGCGGTCAGATCTCGATACCGGACCAGCTGCGCGAGCGCCATTGATGAACGCAGTGGATGGCCTGGCCAACCCGGTAGAACGTGTTGACGATCCACACACCCAGCAGGCCATAGCCCAGGGTGGGGCCGATGATGAAGGCCGCGGGCAGGAACAGCGCCCATTGCCAGAACACGCTGATCCACATGGCCCGGCGGGTGTCGCCGGCGCCGATCAGCGCGTTCATCAGCACCATGCCGGCGGTGTCGAAGCCGATCATCAGTGCCCACAGCACCATCGGCAGGTAGGCCAGTTCCAGCGTGTCAGGGTTGTGGATGAACACGCCCAGCAGCGGTCGTGCCAGCGGTATCAGCAGCAGCGTCAGCACCAGGCCGTAGATGAAGGTCAGCAGCGCACAGTTCCAGCCCCACTGCAGGGCGTCGTCCTCGTCTTTTCTGCCCAGCGCGTTGCCTACCAGCGTCGTGCAGGCGAGCGCGACGCCCATCGCGGGCAGCAGCGCGGTGATATGGAAGGTCATCAGGATGTTCACCGCCGCAACCTCGGCGGTGCCGATGCGACCGACGATCCACACCAGCGTCACCAGGCCCGCGGAGAAGAAAAGTTGCTGGATGCTGGCCGGCAGCGACAGCTTCAGCTGTTGCCAGAGCATGGTGCGGGTGGGGCGACGATGCAGGAAACCCTTGTCCCGGGCACGGCGCCAGGCGAAGAAAAAGTACAACGCGGTACCGATGTACAGTGAAATGGTGGTCGCCAGGCCGGCGCCGTAGACACCCAGTTCGGGTGCGCCCAGATTGCCGAAAATCAGCACCCAGTTCAGGAAGATGTTGATGCTGTGCATGATCAACAACGTCTGCAGGTAGACGCCGGTCATGTGAATGGCGCTCCAGTAACCGCGGAACGAGAAATTCATGCCGATGGCGACCATCGCCAGCAGCCGTACCTGCAGGTATGGCGTTCCGAGCGCCTGCACCTCCGGGTCGTCGGTCAGCCAGGTAAAGGCAGCGGGGGCCAGTGCGTAGAGCAGCGCGCAGGCGGGGACGCCCATCAACAGCGCCAGCGCCAGGCCGCCATTCAGCGGCACCGCGGTTTCCTCGTCGCGTCCTTCTCCCAGCCGTCGCGAGGCCAGCGCCTGTACGCCGGCCGACAGGCCGATGATGAACGAGATGGCCAGGTAGTTGGTAAAACTGCCGATACCAGTCGCGGCCAGCGCGGCGTCACCGAGGCGGCCGACCATGCCGATGTCAACCAGGTTGAGAATGTTCTGGCTCATCATGCCGCCCATGATGGGCAGCGCGATCAGCCAGATGGAACGTCGGCGATCAGCGGTTGGAAAGGCCACCTTCAGCATCGGTCAGGGCTCCTTTGCATTCTCGTTTGCATGGACGAATGTCAGCAACGGGGCGTAGTCCCCGCCATCGGCGGCTCGCAGGGCTGCAATATAGTTTTTTCGGCGTACGTTGTCGGCCTGGAGATCGAACCCACTCGCCCATTCGATGGCGGGATGCCGATAGGCGTCTTCAAGCAAAATGTCGGCGGCAATGCGCGCGTGACGACCATTGCCATTCGCAAAGGGGTGAATCAGCACCATGCGGTGATGGAATCGCGCGGCGGCTTCCAACGGCTCGTAAACACCGTTCACTGACCAGAACTTCGCATCATCGAGCAGTAACCTGAGTTGGACTGGGATCTGGGTGGGTTCGACGCCGATGTTCTTCTCCGTCAGTCGGTATTGGCCCGCCCATGCCCAGACATCACCAAACAGGCGCCGGTGCAGCGTGCGGATAAAGGCCTCGTCAAAAATGCTGCCGCCACGACGGCGGGTGATCCAGCCCAGCCCCTGTTCGATATTGGCCTGTTCAAGTTCGTCCAGTTCAGCGCGTGTCGTGATGTGGGCGAACCTGAGCCCCTCCTTTTCATCCGGATCCAGTGGCGTGGCGCCCTCAGGCTCCGGAAACGTCACTGATCATTCCAGAAATCCGCCGGCATGTCCCGAGCGAGTTCTTCGGCGAGATCTTCTATGCGCTGCCGGGCCTGCTCATCCGGCAAGGATTGCTGCTCCAGGGCCATGTGGGCGTTGGTCCGGCGAACGCGCCCGCTGGCTTTGCGACGCGCCTGGTGTTCGACCATGTCCGCGATACTGGTTTCCGGAACAATGGCATAGACCAGCCGTCCGCCCATCGCGTCGGCGAGTTTGCGCAACTGGTTGATCGTGATGGCGCCTTCGCGCTCGTTGCGCTCCGCCTGGTAGACGGCGCCGCGACTCACCCCCAGTCGCCCGGCCAGGGTGTTGACGGGCATGCGCAACGCCTTGCGAAGCGTGGCCAGCCAGCCCTCGGGCGGGGTTCGCACGTTTCCGACTTGTCGCGCGGCTTCATCAAGCAGGCGCACGGTCTGTTTCCTGGCGGTATCCCTGACACTCATTGGTGGCCACCTCGGGGTCAAAAGCACGTTGTGTATCAAATAATATACATTAAAGGTTTGTATGTAAAATTATTGATATACATTAGCGCATAAAATGTATATCATCTAATATACATCACGTGCCGGTAAAATGAGCGCTGTGCCGTGCCCCGGGCAGCTTGCGCTCAGGCGAACTGCACCGTTTCCCGCGTCGGCGAGAACGTGATGTCCGGCCAGCGCTCGGTGGTCAGTTGCAGGTTGACCCGGGTCGGTGCCAGGTAGACCAGCTGCTCGGCGGCGTCCAGCGCCAGGTTATTGCTGAGCTGGTTGGTGAAATCACGCAGCATCTTTTCGTCCTTGCAGCGAACCCAACGGGCCGTTTGAACGTTCACGGCCTCGAAAGTTGCGTCGACGTTGTACTCATGTTTCAGGCGGTAGGCCACCACGTCGAACTGCAGCATGCCCACCGCGCCCAGCACCAGGTCGTTGCCCAGCATCGGCCGGAAGAACTGCGTCGCGCCTTCCTCGGACAGCTGCTGCAGGCCCTTCTGCAGCGCCTTCAGCTTCAGCGGGTCGCGCAGGCGCGCCACGCGGAACAGTTCCGGGGCGAAATTGGGGATGCCGGTGAACTGCAGCGACTCGCCCTCGGTAAAGCTGTCGCCGATGGCGATGGTGCCGTGGTTGTGCAGGCCGATGATGTCACCCGGCCACGCCTCTTCCACGCTGTCGCGGTCCTGCGCCAGGAAGGTCAGCGCGTTGGCGATGCGGATGTCTTTTCCTAAGCGCACGTGGTGCATCTTCATGCCCTGCTCAAAACGCCCCGAACAGACCCGCATGAAGGCCACGCGGTCGCGGTGGGCCGGGTCCATGTTCGCCTGGATCTTGAACACGAAACCGGTGAGCTTGCTCTCGTCGCAGGCGACCTCGCGGGTGGTGGTCGCGTGGGCGCGCGGTGCCGGTGCGTGCTTGACGAAGGCGTCCAGCAGCGGCGTGACACCGAAATTGTTGATCGCGGAGCCGAAAAACACCGGCGTCTGCTTGCCGGCCAGGTAGGCTTCGGCATCGAACTCGTGGCTGGCGCCGCGTACCAGTTCGATCTCGTCGCGGAATTCCGCGACGTCGCCGCCCAGGCGCTCATCCAGCAGCGGATTGTCCAGCCCCTCGATGATCTCGGCGTCCTGGGTCACGTAATTCTTGCCGGGCTCATACAGGTGCACGGCGTCGTCGAGCAGGTGATAGACGCCGCGCAGGCGCTTACCCATACCGATAGGCCAGGTCACAGGCGCACACTCGATGCCCAGCACCTCTTCCACTTCGTCCAGCAGCTCGATGGGCTCGCGGCCTTCGCGGTCGAGCTTGTTGATGAACGTGAAGATGGGCGTCTGGCGCATTCGGCAGACGTCCATCAGCTTGATGGTGCGCTCCTCCACGCCCTTGGCGCAGTCGATGACCATCAACGCCGAATCCACCGCGGTCAGCGTGCGGTAGGTGTCTTCGGAGAAGTCGGCATGGCCCGGGGTATCGAGCAGGTTAACGACGCGGTCGCGGTAATGGAACTGCATGACCGAGCTGGTCACGGAGATGCCGCGCTCCTGCTCCATCTTCATCCAGTCAGATGTCGCATGCCGCTCGGTCTTGCGCGACTTGACCGCGCCCGCCTGCTTGATGGCACCACCGAACAGCAACAGCTTTTCGGTAATGGTCGTCTTGCCAGCGTCGGGATGCGAAATGATCGCAAAGGTACGACGGCGCTCGAGTTGTTTCTGGACCTGTGACATGGGGCGGAAAACCGTCGGAAAAACGGCGCATTTTAGCAGATGCGCGGGCCGGGTCTTGGTGCGCTGCAGATGTCGCCCCGTCCGCTCTGAACGCGGTCGGACGGCCTTTCGGTCAATAGTGTTAAGTTAGGAAAAATAATCAAGCCAAAAAACTGGAGCCGAAACATGAGAATGTACAAAATCGCTCGCCAGGCCGCGTTGCACGTTCTTGCCGCCGCCGCGCTCTTCACCGCTGTCCCGGGCCTGGCCCAGGACGGCACGATCTATCCCCTGGACGCTCCGGCAGAGCCCAACGCCATTCCGCTGGGCACCGGTGGCGTTGAGGACCAGCCCGCGAGTGAGACCTGGTTCCGCCAGTGGGGCGATCCGATGGCGCGGAATATCACCACCGCGACCCTCACGCCGTTCCTGCCGGAGCCGGAAAAGGCGAATGGCGCCGCAGTCATCGTCGCGCCAGGTGGCGGCTTCCGGTGGCTGTCGCTGGGCAACGAGGGTTGGGAGGTGGCCGAGGCGCTAGCGGACCGCGGCATTGCCGCCTTCGTGCTCAAGTACCGGCTCCAGCCCACGCCGGAATCACTGGACGGCTTCCGGGAGTCGATGAACCGGATGTTCGCGGAGGTGGACGAGTCGTCCGACGATTCGCAGGATATGGAGCCGCCGCGCCGGCCGCGCTGGGATCTTTCCAACCAGCTTGAGGATGCCGAGGCGGCTTACGCCATGATCCTGGAGCGGGCTTCGGAGTGGGGTGTCGACACCAGCAGGCTGGGCATGATCGGCTTTTCAGCAGGTGCCGGGTTGACGATGCACAGTACGCTTCATTCCGAAACGATGGACCTGGCGTTTATCGGGCCGATCTACGGTGGCATGGGAGCGGTGGAAGTGCCTGAAAACGCACCGCCGATGTTCAACGTCATCGCCAGCGATGATTTTCTCTTCGGGGGCCAGTTCGGTGTGGTCGAGTCGTGGTTCAACGCCGGTGTGCCGGTTGAATTCCACCTGTACCAGAACGGTGGACACGGGTTTGGCCTCGGCAACCCGGATCGCACCAGCAACCGCTGGTTTGATGCCTTCATTTACTGGCTGGACGTGAACGGCTTCCTGGAAGCCAGCCCTGAAGCCTGAATCAGACCCGCAACGCGCCCCGGAACAACTTGTGTAGTGGGCGTTCCAGGCGCTGGTAGTAGCGCACACATGCCCACAGGATGATGATGGCCAGGGCGATGAAGGCGAGCTGGGCGAGCCAGGCGGGCCGGCCACCGAGCCAGGTGTTCAGGCCGGCGCCGCGTGTGGCCTCCAGGACCAGGGTGTGGCTGAGGTAAATGGCGTAGGAGGCGCCGCCGGTGGCCAGGCTGAAGCGGGCCGGTGCCGAAATGCCGGCCTGGTCGAGGCGGACCAGGCCGGCAACGATCAGGATCCCGGCGGTGCCGAACACGGCGACACGCCAGAACACGAAATAGCCCTGGCCGATGCGGCCGTCAAACACTTCGGCGTTGATCCAGCCGCCGGCGCTGTAAGCGGCGACACCCACTGCCAGTAGCCCCCAGCCGAACAGTGCCGATCCACCAGGCCGTCGCAGCACGTGGGCGAGCACCGCGCCGGCCAGGAACTCGACCAGGTAGGGGCTGAAACCATACGCGGTGGCCAGCGACATTCGCACGATGTTTTCCGGCGACCAGGCCTGGGCGACGAACTGGTTGTACAGGGCCAGGCCCAGCACCAGGGCAAACGCCATGATGATCAACGCCGGTCGCCGCCGGCCGCCCACCGCGATGGCCAGCGTAAACGCGGTGTAGAAAATCATCTCGAAAACCAGCGTCCAGGCCACCGGGATCAGCATTTTCGGCATGGAAATGGGCCACAGGACCAGTGAGCCCGGCAGGTCCACGCGCGTCAGCCGTGCAGGGTCGGTCACCGCGAAGACCAGCAGGGCCAGCAGGCAGAAGGGCCAGTAACCGGAGTAGATCCGGGCCACGCGGCGGCGGGCGAAGCGCCAGGCATCCGCGGGCCCCGCCTCGTTCTTCGTGGTCCAGGCCATGATGAAACCCGAAATCACGAAGAACAGGTCGACGCCGGCGAAGCCGGCCCGTTCACCAAAGCCGAACAGCCAGCCCAACTCGTGCCCCGTGGCACGCACGTGCGCGGCCTCGTGAAACAGCACGACCAGCATCGCGGCCGCAAAGCGCAGGAACTGGATGTTGACCAGCATGCTGTCGGGCGCCTAGTGCGAAGCCGGTGAAGCGGCAGGGTTGGGAGGCCCCGCGAGGACGCCTTCCAGCAGCTGTGGCCGGTCCGGGTCCATCAGGCCGCCGGTGGGCAGGCGAAAGCGGAACGGCAGCGATTCCAGCGCCATGCCGACATTCAGTTGCACGACGAAATGAAGGTGCGGTCCGGATGAATATCCGCTGTTGCCGGAGTTGGCGATCCAGAACCCGGTGGGCACCCGCATGCCCGGCGCCACCCTGACGCTGTTCGCCTGCAGGTGGGCATAGACGGCCATGCTGCCATCGTCGTGCAGGATGCGGACGTGGTTGGCGCGGGTGAGGTACTTCGCTTCCTGGCGGCCCTCGCCGTGGTAGTTCTCTTCGACATCCATGATCACGCCGGCTCGGGCGGCCAGGATGGGCGTGCCCAACGGCATGGCGATGTCGACGGCGTACTGGCTGGCACCGTCCTTGTGGGTGGCGTCGTCATCCAGGCCCTGGGAGATGGGGTAGGCCTCGCCGCGCGCGAATGGCGGGTAGTAATCCAGGTCGTCGGGCAGGTCGGTCTTCGGCGGTCCGGGCATGGCCCGATAGGACAGCCGGTAGCTGAAGCCCTGGGCTGGGTCCGCGGCCCGCAGCCTGACCAACGGTTGCTCAGCCTGCCCGGGCAGTACGAAGCTGGCCGGCAACGGCGGGTCGGCGATGATGTTGCTGGCCTCGGCCAGGCTCAGCTCGACCTCGGCGTCACCACCATAGCGGTTGAAGAAGTAGTGCTCCGGCTCGTGCCGGTGGCCGGCCCGCCGGGCGGTGATCATCTGGCGCGGCTCGCCCTGGGTGACGAAGGTGTCGAAGGCCTGGCCGTTGTCGGATGGCGGCTTGTCACTGAAGTGCCACAGGCCATCCTCGTCCTGCCACTTGTACATGTCGCCGGCCAGTGCCGCGCCGGCGAACAGCAGCGCGGCCCACGTGCCGATGCGCGCCCCGTGAATCAACTCAGCACTCGATCACGTTGACGGCCAGGCCGCCCCGCGACGTTTCCTTGTACTTGTTGCGCATGTCGCGGCCGGTCTCGCGCATGGTGCGGATGACCTTGTCCAGCGACACCTTGCCGACGCCGTCGCCGCGCATGGCCAGGCGTTGGGCGTTGATGGCCTTCACCGAGGCCATGGCGTTGCGCTCGATGCAGGGAATCTGCACCAGCCCGCCCACCGGGTCGCAGGTCAGGCCCAGGTTGTGTTCCATGCCGATCTCGGCGGCGTTCTCCACCTGCGAGACCGAGCCGCCCATGGCCGCGGTCAGGCCGCCGGCCGCCATTGAGCAGGCCACGCCCACTTCGCCCTGGCAGCCGACCTCGGCGCCGGAGATCGACGCGTTGAGCTTGTAGAGGATACCGATGGCGCCGGCAGTGAGCAGGAACTCGATCACCCCGCCCTCGCTGGCGCCGGGAATGAATTTTTCGTAGTAGCCCATGACCGCGGGGATGATGCCCGCGGCGCCATTCGTCGGCGCGGTCACCACGCGGCCGCCGGCGGCGTTCTCCTCGTTCACGGCCAGCGCGAACAGGTTGACCCAATCCAGCGAGGTCAGGGCGTCATCGTTGCCCGGCCCTTCGCGGTCGGACAGCGCCTGGAACAGCCGCGGTGCGCGGCGCTTGACGCCCAGCGGCCCGGGCAGTTCACCGGGGCTGCGGCAGCCGCGGTCGATGCAGGCATGCATGGCGGCGTGAATCTCGAGCAGGCCGGCGCGAATGGCTTCGGGTGAGCGCCAGGCCTGCTCATTGGCCAGCATCAGCTGGCCGATGCTCAGCCCTTGTTCGCTGCACTGCGCTACGAGCTCCGCGGCGGTGCTGAACGGGTGGGCCAGCGGCGTGTCGTCAGCGACGATGCGGTCTTCCGCGGCCTCGTCATGGTTGACGACAAAACCGCCGCCGACGGAATAGAAGTCCCGTTCCAGCAACACGTCGTCGTTGATGTCGTAGGCGGTGAAGCGCATGCCATTGGAATGGTGTGGCAGCATCTCGCGCTTGCGGAACTCCAGGTCGCGCTTCTCCACGAAGGCGATGTCATGGTCGGTGGTCAGGTGGATGCGGCCCGATTCGGCGGTGTTGGCCAGCAAGCCCTCGATGGCATCGGGGTCGATGGTGTCCGGTGCCTCGCCCAGCAGGCCCAGGATGATGGCCTTGTCGGTGCCGTGGCCACGGCCGGTGTGCGCCAGTGAACCGTAAAGGCGGGTCCGGATGCGCGTGGTATCAGCCAGTTTGCCGGCCGAGGACAGCCGGCGCACGAACGTGGCCGCGGCGCGCATTGGCCCCACCGTGTGCGAGCTGGAGGGCCCGATGCCGATTTTGAACAACTCGAAGACACTGACGGCCATGCCGTTTCTCCATTGGCGGATGCGCGAATTCTACCGCCTGCGGGGGGTGCGCGCCGACTCCCGCTGCGGCATGATGCCCGCATGCGATACCTGCTCTATACCCGTCCTGACTGTCACCTGTGCGATGAGGCCGCCGACCTGGTGGCTGCCGTGGCCCCCGGCCTTGCCCTTCAAACTGTCGATATCGAGGACTCGATCGACCTGCTGGACCGCTATGGCACCCGCATTCCGGTCCTCGCCCGCGAAGCCGGTGGCGAAGAGCTGGGATGGCCATTTGACGCCGCGCGCCTGTCAGGGTTCCTTGCGTCCACACCTGGCTGACGACGCCCCTTCGCCGACGCAAAAAAAATCCCGGGACCCTTTCGGGACCCGGGCAGAGGAGAGTCGAGCTGTAATGATCCAGAGAGAGACTTGCCGCCATGCGGCCGGCCGGCGTGGATCAGTGCGCCTGGCCGAACAGGTTGCGCGCGGTGTCCGCCAGTCGGTCGGCGGCCTCGCGCAGGGTAATGAACAGGCCCTTGAACGCGCCCTGCGTGCGCTCCGAGGTCTCGTCCAGCACCAGGGCAAGGACGATGTAGGCGATGACGGTGGGCAGGGTCAGGAAGACCAGCAGCACGATGGCGATCGCGCGCAACACCCAGGGCTCCTGGCCCATGCGCCCGGCCAGGGTCTTGCAGACCCCAAACAGCAGGGGCTGTCCCGGTCGCCCATTCAGGTTGTCCCTGACGCTCTGTAAGAAATCATCCGTCGCCATTGCATTGGTCTCCAGTCGGCTTACGTGGTGAGTATATCGATGCAGGTTGCGTGCCAAATGTGCCGAAAGTCTCAGGGCCAGTGTTTTCCGGCGGTTTTGGCGCATCCGGATGGTCAACTGCGATGGCCCCCGGTGGGTTTTCACGCCAACGCATGGCCGATTTGACGATCCCGACGCGACGGCCCGAACTTTCCACCGCCGGGAACCTCGGTTAGTCTGCGCGCATGAAACGCGGACAGGTATCCCGGGACCTTGACGGTCCGACCCTGGCACGGGTGCTGTCGGCCGGCGTCCGCCACCTGTTCAGTCGCCGCGACTACATCAACCGGATCAACGTGTTCCCGGTACCGGATTCGGATACCGGCACCAACATGGCGTTTACCTTCAAGGCCATCCTCGACGCCCTGGATACCCCCGGAAAACAGAGCCTGCCCGAGGTACTGGACCGTGTCCGCCATGCCGCGGTTGACGGTGCACGCGGCAACTCCGGCGCGATCATGGCGCAATGGTTCCAGGGTTGTACCGAGGTGGCCGGTGAGCGTACCGGGCTGGACCCGGCGACGCTGGCGGCGGCCTGCGCGCGCGGTGCCGAGCAGGCCTGGAGCGCGATGGCCGAGCCCGTGCCGGGCACGCTGCCCAGCGTGCTGGAGGCCTTTTCCGATGGCATGGTTGAAGCGGCGGACCTAGCGCAAGCGGATATCGTGCGGGTCTTCGATGCCGGTGTGACGGCCGCCCAGGCGGCACTCGCCGATACCCCGAACCAGTTACCGGTACTGCGCCAGGCGGGCGTGGTTGACGCCGGCGGTCAGGGTTTCGTCGACCTGCTCGAAGGCATGCAGGCCTTTGTTGCCGACGGCACCATCGACCCCCTGGACGACGCCTGGGCCAGCGCCGCCGAGTCCGCCGACCCGGCCATGGACCACGGCCTGGACGTGGGCGATCACCAGTTCTGCACCGAGTGCGTCATCGAGGGCCAGGGCCTGGACCGGGCCGCGATCATGACCGCGCTGCAGGCGCTGGACCACAGTTCTCTGGTGGTCGCCGGCGGCGACCAGCGGGTCCGGGTGCATATCCATGTCAACCAGCCGGCGGACGTGTTCCTGGCCTGCGAGGCCTTCGGCGAGATCCGCCAGCAAAAAGCCGATGACATGCAGTGGCAGCACGGGTTGATGAACCTGGCCGGTGGCGTTGCGGTGGTCACGGACTCCGGTGCCGACCTTCCGGTCGCCGAGGTCGAGCGGCTGGGCCTGCACGTGGTGCCGGTGCGTCTAAGCTTCGGTGACCGCGAATACCTCGACGGCGTGTCGCTGAAGCCCGTCGATTTCTACCGCATGCTGGAAACCGCCACGGAACGGCCGAAGACCTCGCAGCCACCGGCCAAGGACTTTCGTCGCGTGTTCGAACTGCTGACCGTGCACGGCTATCGCGTGGTCCACGTGGGCCTGTCCGGAAAACTCAGTGGCACGACCCGCGCCGCGAGCACGGCCGCCGAGGCCATGGACCCCGGCCAGGTGACCATCTTCGATACCATGAACGCCGCCTGCGGCCAGGGCCTGCTGGCCCTGCTGGCCGCGGAAGCGGCGGCCGCCGGCAAGGACGTCGATGCCATTCTCGCGATGCTGGAACGGGTGGCCCACCGGGCCCGCACGATGGCCATGCCCAACGAGGTCAAGTCGATGGTGCGCGGCGGCCGCGTGCCGGCGTGGCTGGGCAAGATGGCCACGTGGCTGCGGCTGACGCCGATTATTGCCGACCACGACGGCAAGCTGACCGTGGTCGGCGTGGCCACCGGGCGCCGCGTGAAGCCGGCGTCACTGGCGCGCCGGGCGCTGGCCGCGATGAAGCAGGATCGTGTTTATCGCGTCATGGTGTCGCATGCCGACAACCGGGAGGGCGCGCGTGAACTGCGCCGCCTGTTGCTGGAAGGGCACCCCCGGATTCATTCCTGCCACCTGGCGGAGGCCGGCCCCGCCGTGGGCGTCCACCTGGGGCGTGGCGGGCTTATCATCGGCTTTATGCCGGAACACCGAGAACTGGAGCACGAGACGTGACCGAGGCCATGGTCGAAATCCTGGTGGGCTACCTGTTGGGCTCCGTGTCCGGCAGCCTGCTGCTGGGCAAGATCAAGAACATCGACATCCGCACCCACGGCAGTGGCAATGCCGGGGGTACCAACGCCCTGCGCACGCTGGGTTTTCGCTTCGCGCTGGGCGTGATCATCATCGACGTCGGCAAGGGTGTGCTGGCTGCAGGCTGGGCGCCGCACCTGCTGGGTGACGCGCCGGAGTGGCAGGTGCTGGCCTGTGGGTTCGCCGCCGTGTTCGGCCATTGCTACCCGGTGTTCCACGGTTTCCGTGGCGGCAAGGGCGCGGCCACGGCCGTGGGTGTTCTGGCCGCGGCGCAACCCTGGTTGCTGGTTCCCCTGGCGATCACCTGGGTGCTGACGTTGATCCTGAGTGGCTATGTCGGGCTGGCGACCGTGCTGGCCATGTTGAGTCTTTTCCCGGCCGCGTTGTGGCTGGGCAAAAGTACGGCCGTGCTGATATTCGCCGCCGCGTTGGGGCTGTTCGTGGCCTTCACTCACCGCAGCAATTTCCGCAACCTGGCCGCCGGCACCGAGCATCGTTTCGAGCGTGTGCGCCTGGTGAATGGGTTCCGGCGCGCGCCGAAGGATGACTGAGTACGCGGACGCCGGCGATACGCTGGTGTTATCGGACGTGCTTGAAGCCGCCGGCAGCGCCGGCCGGCGCGTGGCCCTGGAACGGGTCGAGGACATCGACTCTACCAATGCCGAACTGCTGCGCCGCGCGCCGGCCGAACGGCAGGCCGTCGCGCTGCTGGCCGAGCACCAGTCCGGCGGTCGCGGCCGGCGGGGTCGCGACTGGCATTCCCCGCGCGGGCGCAATGTCTACCTGAGCCTGGGCTGGCGGTTCGCGCCGGCACGGTCCGACCTCGTCATGTTGCCGCTGGTGGTCGCCGTGGCCGCCGCGCGCGCGCTGAAGTCGCTGGGCGCGACCGATATCGGTATCAAGTGGCCCAACGACCTGTGGCTGGACGGCTGCAAGGTGGGCGGCTGCCTGGTCGAGACCACGTCCTCGGCCGGCGGCATGGACGCTGTGATCGGTGTGGGACTGAACGTTGGCATGACCGGAGACCCGGGCGCGCGAAACATCGAGCGGCAATGGGCCGACCTGCGCGACCAGCTGCCGGACCTGTCGCGCAGCCGCGCCGCCGGTGCGCTGCTGGCGCATCTGGTCAGGGCCGCGGAGGCGTTCTCGGCGGCGGGTTTCGCGGGGTTTGCGCAGGACTGGGTGCGGATGGATGTCCTGCGCGGTCGCACCGTGGTCATCGAGCGCGACGGAGCGGAACTGGACGGGCGGGCGCTGGGCCTGGGCGCCGGCGGCGGGCTGCTGGTCGACGGGCCGGATGGCCCGGTTGAATGCATGGCCGGCGAGGTTCGCGTTCACACCGTCGACGGCAGGCCGCTATAATCACCGGGTGCCGCCGGCATCGCGGCACCCATCCCGAAACAGCGGACGTTGGGGATACCAAGCAACCATGTCGAGATTGATTGTCATCGCCCTCTTGGCGGCGAACCTGGCCTTGCTGGGTTACGCGGCCGCACGCGTCACGCCGGCCCAGCCGGTGTCGCAAGTCATGCCGCAAGCCCCGGTCGAGCCCCGTCGCTGGCCGGCCGAAACACCCCGAATCCAGCTGATGGCGGAAATGCCTGCTCCCGCCACGACCGTCGACCCGGCGCGCCGGTGCTGGTCGGTGGGCCCCTTCGAAACCCGCCAGTCGCGTGAAAATACACGCCTGCGGCTGCTCGACCTCGCCGACGCCATCGCGGACCGCGAAAGCGAGGCCCTGGTCGAGCTGGGCTACTGGGTCACGCTACCGGCGTACCCGAGCATGGCGGACGCCGTTACCGGCATGCAGGAACTGACCCGCGCCGGGCTGCATGACATCGCCGTGGTGACCGACGACACCGGCGACTACCGTGTCTCGCTGGGCTATTTCCTGCAGGAATCCAATGCGCGACGCCGCCGCGACCAGTTGCGGGAGTTGGGCTACGAAGCAGAGACGCGACTGCAGCGCGAAGCGCAACCGCGCTACTGGCTAGACATGGAGCGCGACCGCCCAGACGCGTTCAGCCCGCCACCGGACGTCGATGCCAGCCTGTTGAGATCCATCCCCTGCGGCGTGCCCGTACCCGTCCAGCCGTCTCCCGTCCAACCATCACCCGCCACGCCACAACCGGTGGATGAGTCAGCCGTCGCTGGCGACCAGGTGCCCCAGCGAGAAGCGCTTCCGGACCTCTGACAAAGTGACAAAGCCATGAATTCAAAGCCCAGCAAAAGAGTCGCAATCGTCACAGGCGGGTCTCGTGACATTGGTAGAGCCATTGCGGAGAAAATGGCTGCCGAAGGTGTCAGGGTTGTAATTAATTTTCACGGTAGCGCAGAGCGGGCAAAGGAAACGCTCAACGGCATTCAGGCGGTCGGTGGTGAGGCCACTATTGTGAAAGGTGACATGACCTCATACCAGGATGTGCAAACGTTGGTCAGTACAGCCTGCGAGACCTATGGTGATGAAATTCATTACCTGATCAACGTCGTTGGCGGGCTGGTTAGCCGCCGCACACTGTTAGAGATGAGCGAGGGGTTTTTCGAGGAGGTCATGAAGTTGAACATGACCAGTACCTTCCTCGTCACGCGAGCGGTCGTGCCGCATATGCCTTCCGGTTCAGCTGTCGTCAATTTCGCATCCCAGGCAGGTCGTGATGGCGGTGGCCCCGGTGCGGCAGCCTATGCGGCGTCAAAAGGCGCGGTAATGGCGTTTACCCGTAGCATGGCCAAGGAACTCGGGCCACAGGGAATCCGCGTCAATGCACTGTGTCCAGGCATGATTGATACCACTTTCCATGACACCTTTACCAGGAATGAAGTGCGTAAAAACGTTGCTGCTGCGACACCATTGCGTCGCGAAGGTGATGTGTCGGATATTGCTGAAGCAACCTGGTTTCTTGCTTCACAATCAAGCGAATTTATTACCGGCGCTTGTGTTGATATCAACGGTGGCATGTACTTCTCGTAGCCATAGAAATTAACTGTCTATGCAGGCCAATTGGTGATGTTCTGCTTCATTACAGTGGTTCTGACCTTTCCCGCTTAACTGGTTTGATAAAATGGCCAGACGAATTCCGGCCAGAAGATGGGCTGGAATAGGTTGATGATGGCGGCATTCAGGTTGGCCAGGAGTTTGGAATGAGCAGCAAACGGCTGTATCACACTGTTGCGGAACGTATAAAACGAGGCATTGCCGACGGGACTTATCCTCCAGGGACGCGGCTGCCTGGCGAGCGTGAATTGGCACAACAGTTTCAAGTCAGTCGAGTGACCATTCGGGAAGCAGAGATTGCCCTACAGGCGCTTGGTCAAGTCATCATTAAAACGGGTTCGGGTGTCTATGTCACAGATCCGGCAGAACGTGGCAGCCTGGTGTTTCCGGAAATGAGCCTGTTCGAACTGACAGAGGCGCAGTCTATGTTCGAGTCCGAGGCTGCGGCGTTGGCCGCCCGCAATATCGAAGATACGGAACTCACCGAACTGGTGAAGCTGGGAGGCGTATTGGCGGACAATCAGACCGATGACATGACGGCTGTAGCTGACGCCGACAAAGATTTTCACATTGCGATCGCTAAGGCCTCGGGAAACGCTGCTGTTTTGTTCGTGGTGAAAACGCTTTGGAAAATTCGTACCGAACTGGCTGACTCACCGGAAACCCAGTCAAAGGAGACTTCAGGCGCTGGCTATGTTGGTCGTGTAGCCGTGTATAAGGCCATTTTGAAGGCCCTTGAGGATCGTGATTCCTCAGCGGCTCGCCAGGCAATGTTGGATCATTTTCGACACTTGCTGACCTTCCTTATTGACCTGACCGAGGAGAAGGAAATGCAGGTGGTCCAGCAACGTTCTTCATGGAGCCGGAAGCGCTATCTCCACTCACGATCGCCTGGTCATTCCAATTAGCCATGAGCGAGAAGGTGATTCACTGGTTACTGTGAACGTCAATTTCGTAATGTCAGCAATGCGTTGGGCCAGGGTTCGCTTACCGGCGCAAATTCTGGCCATATTTTTCTGCGCTGCTGCAATTCCGCAAGCTAACAGCGAAGTCGCCATTGGCAACGAACACAGCACCTGGCGCGAATACGGTGGTGGACCCTCGCAGGTCCAGTATTCTTCACTCGACCAGGTCAACCGCGATAACGTCCATGACCTGGAAGTCGCCTGGGTCTACGACTCCGGCGATGTCGACAGCGAAGAGCGCGAGTATCACGCCAAGCGCCGCCTGCATCACACCCCCATCGTCCTGGGTGACCTTATATATGGTGTCAGCCCGGCACTGCGCGTGTTCGCGCTTAACGCGGCGACCGGCGAGCTGGCCTGGGAACGGGAGCCGACGCTCGCGCCGGGCGAAAAAAGCCTGGGCGGGGTGTTCATCCGCGGACTGATGCAGTGGCAGGGCCGGCGGATCCTGTATACGGCCGGGCACTACCTCTACGCGCTGGATGCCGCCACGGGGGAGCCCGTCAGCGGCTTCGGTGAGAGTGGCCGCGTGGACCTGCGCGAAGGCCTGGGCCGGCCCGTGGACAGCGTCGGCATTTCCGCCACCAGCCCGGGCGTGGTGTTCGAAGACCTGGTGATCATGGGCTCCAGCCTGTCGGAATCGCTGCCGGCCGCGCCGGGCGATGTGCGCGCCTTCGATGTGCATACCGGTGAGTTGCGCTGGTCGTTCCACACCATCCCGCACCCTGGCGAGTACGGCCACGAGACCTGGCCCGAAGACGCCTGGACCTATTCCGGCGGCGCCAATGCCTGGAGCGGTATGAGCCTGGACCGCGAGCGCGGCATAGTGTTCTTTGGCACCGGCTCCGCCTCCGACGACTTTTACGGCGCCAACCGCCACGGTGACAACCTGTTCGCCAACTCGGTGGTGGCGCTGGACGCGCGCACCGGCAAGCGCGAGTGGCATTTCCAGGTGGTGCGCCACGACGCCTGGGACCGCGACCTGCCGGCGCCGCCGGTGCTGGCCACGGTCAACCGTGACGGCGAGCCCGTAGACGCGGTGATCCAGGTGACCAAGTCCGGGCACGTGTTTGTGCTCGACCGCGATAGCGGCCAGTCGCTGTTTCCGCTGGAAGAGGTGCCGGTTGAGCCTTCGACCCTGCCCGGTGAGCAGCTGGCGAAAACACAGCGGCTGCCGAAGTTGCCCGCGCCCTTTTCACGCCAGGTCTTTGACGAGACCACGATCACCGACCGCAGCCCTGAGGCCACGGCCAACGTCCGCGAGCAACTGAAAGAGATCACCATCGGCGGCCAGTTCATCCCGCCGTCGACCCGGGCCCAGGCGGTGTTCCCCGGTTTCGATGGCGGCGCGGAGTGGGGCGGTCCGGCGTTCGACCCGGAGACCTCGCTGCTTTACGTCAACGCCAATGAAATGCCCTGGCTGCTGAAGCTGGAAGAGCGCCAGCCGCTGCCGGCCGGCGCGCATGCCTCCCAGGCCTACCAGTTGCTGTGCTCGTCCTGCCACGGCGACGACCGGCAGGGTACCGGCGAATTCCCGTCGCTGGTGGGCCTGGACGAGCGCATGGACTGGGAAGGTTTCACCGACGTGCTGATGTCCGGCCGCGGGCGCATGCCGGCGTTCAGTGCCTGGTTCGACTGGAAGGGCCGCGATGCCATGGCGGCATACCTGCTGCATGGCCAGGACGGCCCAATCGAAACGGCCCTGGGCGCCGACTCGCCGCTGTTCCTGCGCTACCGCATCGCCGGTTACCCGCTGTTTACCGATCACGAAGGCTACCCGGCGGTGAAGCCGCCCTGGGGTACGCTCAGCGCCATCAACATGGATACCGGAGAGTACGCCTGGCAGATTCCGTTGGGCCAGTACCCTGAATTGGTGGCGCAGGGGCTGGATGACACCGGCTCGCAGAACTACGGCGGCCCGGTGGTCACCGCCGGTGGACTGGTATTCATCGCCGCCACGCTGTTTGACCGCAAGATCCGCGCCTTCGACAAGGCCAGCGGCAAGCTGCTGTGGGAGCATGAGCTGCCGGCGGCGGGCGTCGCCACGCCAGCCGTCTACCAGGCCGACGGACGCCAGTTCATCGTCATCGCCGCTGGTGGCGGAAAGTTTGGCGGCAAACAGTCCGGCAAGTACGTGGCCTTCGCGCTGCCTGAAAAAGACTGATCCACGATAAGACCTAAAACCAGGAGAACCCGATGACCCGATTCACCCGACACCTCGCACTGGCGGCGCTGGCCGCCACCCTGGCCGCCCCGGCCGCCGGCGCCGGAGAGCTGGGCCTGCAGCTGTACAGCCTGCGCACGCAGATGGCCGAAGACTTGCCTGCGGCCTTCGCGCTGATGGAAAAATGGGGGCTGGAATACGCCGAGGGCGGCGGCACGCTTTATGACCATCCGCTGGATGATTACAAGGCCGCGCTCGACGCCCACGGCATCCAGGTGGTCAGCGTCGACACCTCGCTGGACGAGCTGCGCGACAACCCGATGGCCGCGGTCTTCAAGGCCCGTTATTTCGGCGCCGAGTACGCCACGTTCTACTGGATCCCGCACGACGGCGCCAAGGGCTTCGGTTTCGACGACGCGGATAACGCCGTCAAGATCATGAACGAAGCCGGCAAGCTGCTGAAGGCCAACGGCATCACCCTGCAATACCACCCCCATGGCTACGAATTCACCCCACACGAAGACAGCACGTTGCTGGATTACATGCTGCAGAACGTGACCGAGGCCGAGTTCCAGATGGACGTGTTCTGGATCAAGCAGGGCGGTGCCGACCCCGTCGAATACCTGCAGCGCTACCCGGGCCGCTTCAAGTCACTGCACCTGAAGGACCGCCTGCCGGGCACGCCGGACTCCACCAACGGCCACGCCGATGTCGAAACCAACGTGGTGCTGGGCCAGGGCGATGTCGGCATCGCCGCCGTGGTAGCCGAAGCAAAGCGCCAGGGCATCGAGTGGTTCTTCATCGAGGACGAGTCGTCGCGGGTGGTGCAGCAGGTGCCGGCGAGCATGGCGTACCTGGCTTCGCTGGACGAAGGTGATGCTGACTGAGGGAACAAGGGGGAGGTGGTGCCGGCACCAAGATTCGAACTCGGGACCTACTGATTACAAATCAGTTGCTCTACCAACTGAGCTATACCGGCATCGGGGTATGACGCAGGCGGGGATTTTACCGAAAAACAGCGTCCTGTTTCACTAAAACAGTGGTTTGCGCCAAGGCGAAGTTAAACGTTTAAAGTTCTGGTTGAAACTGCTTAAGTTTTATTGCAGTATTGTCCGCGGTTGGGGGGGTCCAGCTAAAAGGATGTTGCTTTGGGACTCGCTCGGCTGATGGAAAAGGGATTCCATTCGTTCGCCCGGACCGCCCGGTCCAGGCACACGGTCAGCTCGACCTGTTCCAGACTGATCTTCAAGGCATGGACGATTTCCGTGGTGATGCTGATGGCGTCACCCGCAATGGCCAATAATCCGGCGGCTCACCAGGGGCTTAATGGTTGGTTGGTCCTCGGTGTGATTACGACGGTGCTGGCCTCGGGCCTGTTCCTGCAGTCAACAACAAGGCGGATACGCTGATCCAGAGAGAGCCAGGGGTTCGCTTACAACGTAGAAAAATAATAAGAAGGAGTGCGCCCGGCTTGCCGGGCTTTTTTTTGCCTATAATCCGCCGATGACCATTGGCGCACTATTCGATTGGGACGGGGTCGTCATCGACTCTTCCGTCCAGCACGAGAAAAGCTGGGAGCGGCTGGCCGACGAGGCCGGCCTGGATCTGCCGGCGGATCACTTCAAACGTGGCTTCGGCATGAAGAACGAAGTCATCATTCCCGGCATCCTGGGCTGGACCGAGGACGCTGACGAAATCCGGCGTCTCTCGCTGCGCAAGGAAGCCCTGTACCGCGAAATTGTTCGCGAGGACGGCATCGAGACGCTGCCCGGCGTGCGCGAACTGCTGGCCATGCTGCGCGACCATGGCGTGCCGTGCTCGGTGGCATCGTCAACGCACCGCGAGAATATCGAAACCGCTTTCGACGTGCTGGGCATCCGCGAGTTTTTCTCCGCCGTGATCACGTCGGAAGATGTGTCGCAGGGCAAGCCCGACCCCGAAGTGTTCGAGAAAAGCGCCGCCGCACTCGGTTGCGAACCACACCACTGTGTCGTGTTCGAAGACGCACACGTGGGCATCGACGCCGGCCTGGGCGCCGGCGCCAGGGTCATCGCCGTGGCCACCACCCACCCGATCGAGACCCTGGGTGACGCCGACGTGGCGGTCGAATCACTCAGCGAGGTCGACTGGGCCATGGTGAAAGCGCTTTTTGATTAATCGGTATGATTTGTCATACTTATCGTAATTAGCGCTCCGCATCACTATAATCAGGCCCTGAAATTTGATGGTCCGGGCGCACCCGCACCCGCGGGCGTGACGTCACGGAGCCATCTCCCGCCCCTTTGCGGCGGTACAAGATTGCGGCATGCAACGAGGCAGAATGAACGAGGCTCAACATATCGCCACGGGTCACGTGGTTTTTGGCTGTGAACTGGGTTCGACCCGAATCAAGTCGACGCTGATCACCCCCTGCGGAAAACCCCTCGGGTCCGGTGCCTTCGGCTGGGAAAACCAGCTGGACGATGGCATCTGGACGTACGACATGGACGCCGTGCTGAAGGGCCTGGCCACCAGCTATGCCGCGCTGGCCGAGGATGTCCGGAAGTCCCATGGTATGCCGTTGGAGCGAATCGGCGCGCTGGGGTTCAGCGCCATGATGCATGGCTACATTGCAACCGACGCGGCCGGCGAGTTGCTGGTTCCGTTCCGGACCTGGCGTAACAATTTCACCGGTGAGGCCTCCTCCGCACTCACTGACCTGTTCGGCTGGCCGATTCCACAACGCTGGAGCATCGCCCACCTGTATCACGCCATCACCAGCGGCGAGGCGCATGTCGGCGACATCGCGCACATCACCACGCTGGCCGGCTGGGTGCATTGGAAGCTGACCGGCCAGTGGGCCATCGGCGTGGGTGATGCATCGGGCATGTTTCCCGTTGACCCGAAGACCGGGCAGTGGGACGCGTGGATGCTGGAAACATTCGACGCCCATGTCGCCGACCGGGGCCTGGGCTGGTCGCTGGCGGATATCCTGCCCACGATTGTAAAGGTGGGAGAGGATGCCGGCACGCTGACCGAGCCAGGTGCGGCCCTGCTGGACACAAGTGGTGCCTTGCAGGCCGGCGCCGTGATGGCGCCGCCCGAAGGCGACGCCCAGACCGGCATGGTGGTGACCAACAGCGTGCGCCCGCGAACCGGGAACGTCTCGGCCGGCACGTCCGTGTTCGCCATGCTGGTGCTGGAGGAGCGGCTGTCATCGGTGCATCACGAGATCGACCTGGTGCTGACACCGGACGGCGAACTGGTCGGCATGGCGCATTCCAACAACTGCAGCTCGGATTTCGATGCCTGGGCGGGCCTGCTGGGCGAAGCGGCCGCGCTGCTTGGGGCCGATGTCGATGACGACAAACTGTTTTCCAAACTGATGCCGATGGCGTTGCAGGCCGATGCGGATGCGGGCGGGCTGCTGGCTTACGGCTACGTGTCCGGCGAACACATGACCGGCTTCAGCGAAGGCCGGCCGTTGTTCGTCCGCGCCCAGAACAGCCGGTTCACGCTGGCCAATTTTGTCCGCGCGCACCTGTTCTCGGCACTGTGCGCGCTGCGCACCGGGATGAATGTGTTGACCGAGCGCGAGGGCGTGAAGGTCGAGGAACTGCGCGGACATGGCGGCTTCTTCAAGACCGAGGGCGTGGGCCAGCGCATGATGGCCGCGGCCACCAACACGCCCGTCAGCCTGCCGGACACCGCGGGTGAGGGCGGGGCCTGGGGGATGGCGCTGCTGGCGGCCTACCTGCTACGCGATGACCGTGACCAGGCGCTGGCGGATTTCCTCGACCGGTTGATCGGCGACTCCATCGGCCCGGCCACTGCCCCGGACCCGGCAGACGTGGCTGGCTTCAACGACTACTTCAAACGACACACCGCTGCGCTGGCCGTTGAGGCGGCGGCGGTTGAGCACGTGGACTGAGCGACCCATGAGTTACAGCGACCTGAAAGAAGCGGCCTGGGCGGCCAACATGGAACTGAACGAACGTGGCCTGGTGTTGTACACCTGGGGCAATGTCTCGCAGATTGACCGCGATGCCGGTGTGCTGGCGATCAAGCCCAGCGGCGTGTCTTACGACAAGCTCACGGTGGATGACATGGTCGTCGTTGACCTGGACAACCAGGTCGTTGAGGGCAAGCTGAAGCCGTCCTCGGACACCCGCACGCACACGCACCTGTACCGGCATTTCGAAACCATCGGCGGCATCACGCACACGCATTCGACCCACGCCACGGCCTGGGCGCAGGCGCAGCAACCTATCCCGTGCTTCGGCACCACGCACGCGGATTACGCCTACGGCGAGATTCCGTGCACGGCGGTGATGCGCGACGAGCAGATCGAGCGCGACTACGAGGAAGAGACCGGCGTGCAGATCACCGAGGCCTTTGCCGGGCGCAACCCGGTGGAGACCCCGATGGTCATCGTCGCCGGCCACGCGCCCTTTACCTGGGGCAAGGACGCGGCGGAGTCGGTTTACAACGCGGTGGTGCTGGAGGAGGTCGCGCGCATGGCCCTGTACACCCGCATGATCGACCCGACGCGCGGGCCGCTGAAACAGGCCATCGTCGACAAGCACTACCTGCGCAAGCATGGCAAGAATTCCTATTACGGCCAGGGCTGACGGCACTGGCGTACTGCATTCCGGAGAAAGACAGACATGAAGATTTACGGTGACAAGACCATCTGGTTCGTGACCGGCTCGCAACATCTTTACGGGCCGAAAGTCCTTGAGCAGGTGGCGAAGAACAGCCAGGCCATCGCCGACGGCCTGACGGCTTCCGAGCACGTGTCCGCAAAGGTCATCGCCAAAGAGGTGGTGAAGACACCGGGCGAGATCCACGCCATTTGCCGCGAGGCCAACAACGACCCGGATTGCGTCGGCCTGGTGCTGTGGATGCACACCTTCTCGCCGGCCAAGATGTGGATTGCCGGGCTGCGCGCGTTGAACAAGCCATGGATGCACTTGCACACCCAGTTTGGCGCCGAACTGCCTTGGGCCGACATCGACATGCACTACATGAACCTTAACCAGAGCGCCCACGGCGACCGGGAGTTCGGCCACATCGGCACGCGCCTGCGCATCGACCGCAAGGTGGTGGTCGGGCACTGGCAGACCGAGTCCGTGCAGCGGCAGATGGATGACTGGATCCGCGCCGCGATGGGCTGGGACGAAGCGCAGAACCTGGTGGTGTCACGCTTCGGCGACAACATGCGCCAGGTCTCCGTCACCGACGGCGACAAGGTCTCGGCGCAGATCCAGTTCGGCTACGAGGTCAACGCCTGGGGCCTGGGCGACCTGGCGAAAGTGGTCGATGCCGTCAGTTCCGAGGACATTGACGCGCAGATCGAGGTTTACAAGGATGATTACGAGATCGACGCGTCCGTATTTGACGACACTGACAAGCTGGAATTGCTGCGAAACGAGGCGCGACTGGAACTGGGCATGGAGCGTTTCCTTTCCGAGCGCGGTTCCATGGCCTTCACTAACTGCTTCGAGAACCTGACCGGCCTGTCCGGCCTGCCGGGCCTGGCCACGCAGCGGCTGATGAGCCGCGGTTACGGTTACGGCGGTGAAGGCGACTGGAAGACCGCCGCCATGGTGCGCATCGTCAAAGTGATGTCGAAGGGCCGCGAGGGCGGCACCAGTTTCATGGAAGACTACACCTACGATTTCGGTGCCACCGACCAGGTGCTGGGCGCGCACATGCTGGAGATCTGCCCGTCGATTGCCACCGAGCCGAAGGCGAAGGTCGACATCCAGCTGCACACCATCGGCATCAAGAAGGACATCGCGCGGCTGTTGTTCTCCGGCGCCACGGGCCCGGCCATGAACATCTCCAAGATCGACCTGGGCACGCGCTTTCGTATCGTGGTCAACGAACTGGACACCGTCGAGGCGCCGGCCGAGATGCCGAACCTGCCGGTGGCCAAGGCGCTGTGGGTGCCGCGCCCGAACCTGGAAGTGTCCGGTGCGTGCTGGATTCACGCCGGCGCCGCGCACCACAGCTGTTACACGCAGGGCATCACCCTGGAGCAGCTGGAGGACTTTGCCGAGATTGCCGGGGTCGAGCTGGTGGTGATCGGCGCCGACACCAACGTGCGCGAGTTCAAGAAGGAACTGCGGCACAACGCGGTGTACTACCACCTGGAGAACGGTGTTTAAACACCGCGCTGAGCGTACGAAACCCAATGTGCCAGGCCGCCCGGCCTGGCCCGGTCGCCTGTTGACGGCCCTGGTGGCCGTGCTGGCTGCGGGCAGTACGACCGCCCAGTTCACCGACGTCACCGTCCACGACCCGTCCATCGTCAAGGTGGACGACACGTACTACATCTTCGGCTCGCACCTGGCCGCGGCCAGGTCCACCGACCTGGTGCACTGGACCCGTTTCGCCGAGGGCGTGAACCCCGGCAACCCGCTGTTCGTGAACCCGGTGACCGAGTTGCAGGACCTGTTCGACTGGTCCGGCACGGTGGGGCTCTGGGCCAACGACGTGCGGCAGCTGGATGACGGCCGCTTCTACATGTACCCAAACCTGTCGGCCAACACCGAGCCGCGGGCATCGCTGTCACTGGCCATCGCCGATGACATCGAGGGGCCGTACACCTACCAGGAAATCTTCCTGCAGTCCGGCATGTGGGGCGAGATCAGCGAGGACGGCGAGAACATCTACGAGCCGCGCGACCACCCCAATACCATTGATCCGCACGTGTTCTACGACCGTTCCGGCGAGCTGTGGATGGTCTACGGCTCGTATTCCGGTGGCATTTTCATCATGCGCATGGACCCGGTGACCGGCCTGCCCGCGCCCGGCCAGGGTTACGGCAAGCACCTGTGGGGCGGCAACCATGCCCGCATCGAGGGGCCGTTCATGCTCTACAGCTGGGACACCGGCTATTACTACCTGTTCGTCACCTTCGGTGGGCTGGACGCCGTAGGCGGCTACAACATGCGCGTCGCCCGGTCACGGCGCCCGGATGGTCCTTTCCTGGACGCGCTCGGCAACGACATGGCCGAGGTGAAGTCCGATCCGTCGCTGCCACTGTTCGATGATGAAAGCATTGAGCCTTTCGGCCAGAAGCTTATGGGCAACTTCCGGTTCCGCCGCAAGGACGGCGAACCGGGTGCCGGCAGCGGGCATGGCTATGTCTCGCCCGGGCACAATTCCGCGATTTACGAACCCGCGCTGGATAAATATTTCCTGGTCTTCCACACCCGCTTCCCCAACCAGGGCGAGTTTCACCAGGTGCGCGTGCACGAGTTCTTCCTGAACGCTGACGGCTGGCCGGTGGTCGCCCCGCATCGTTACCTGCCGGAGAGCGGGCCGGGTTCGCTCGGTTTCGGGGCGGGAGACGCTTCGCTGACGAGTTTCCCGCCGCGCAAGGGGCTGGCCGACCCGTGGGAGCAGGGCGCCTGTGTCCGGGCGATGCACTGCAAGCCGGCACCCGCACGTAGCGCGGCTGAACTGGCCGGTGACTACAAGTTCATCAACCACGGCAAGGCGATTTCTGCGGCCATTGTCGAGTCGACGCTGCTGGTACTGAATGCCGATGGCTCGCTCGGCGGCGCCCACACCGGCCGTTGGGCCAGCCAGCCCGGGGAGCGGCTGGTGCTGGACCTCGATGAGGTTGGCCTGTTCCAGGGCGTGGTCTCGCGCGGCTGGAATGAAACGGCCGACCAGTACGTGATGACCTTCACGGCACAGTCCGTGGAAGGCATTTCCGTGTGGGGCAGCCGCATCGAATACGAAGGTGGTGAATCGAATAACCAGCCGAGCGCGGCCGGGGTCACTCGACCGACCCCCGCTGTACTCGGCCACAAGAGGCTCAAACAACAATGAAGACACAAAAACTGACCGTGATCGAGAAGATCGGTTTCGGCGCCGGCGACATGGCCGTGAACGTGGTGATCTCGTCGATGTTCCTGATCGTCTCGTTCTTCTACACCGATATCTTCGGCCTCAAACCTGCGCACATGGGCATCCTTTTCCTGGCCACACGCCTGATCGACGCGTTCACCGACCCGATGATGGGCATGCTCACCGACCGCTGGAAGTCCGAACGCTTCGGCCGCTTTCGGCCGTACTTCCTGTACCTGTCAGTGCCGTTCGGCATTTCCGTTTTCCTGATGTTCACCACCCCGGACTGGGACTACGGCGCCAAACTGGTGTGGGCCTACGCCACCTACATCCTGGTCACGCTGATGTTCACCTCGGTGACCATTCCGTACATCTCACTGATCGGCGTGCTGACGGCCGACCCGCAGGAGCGCCTGTCCGCCAACGGTTACCGGCTGTTTTTCGCCAAGATCGCGGCGCTGATGGTCACCAGCGCGGTGCCGGTGCTGGCGGCGGCCTGGGGTGGTGATGACCTGGCGCGTGGCTACCAGCTGGCCATGGGCCTGATGGCCGGTATCGGCACGCTGATGTTCCTGTTCTGTTTCGCGACCACCACCGAGCGCGTGGAGCACGAGGTGGAGACCAAGCCTTTCGGCGAACAGGTGCGACTGCTGTTTCGCAATGACCAATGGCTGATTCTCTGCGGCGTGTGTCTGACCGGCACGCTGGGCTACGTGATCCGCGGCTCCGTGGCGGCCTACTACGCCAAGTACTACCTGGCCGGCGACGAGAAGATTATCTCCGCGTTCCTGACCACCGGCGTGGTGGCGGCCATCCTGGCGATGATCGCGTCCACGTGGATCACCAAGCGGTATTGCAAGGTGCAGCTGTTCCGCTGGAGCCAGCTGGCGGTCGGCGTGCTGAGTGTCGTGCTGTACTTCGCCGTCGGTGGGCCGGACGACATCATGTTGGCCTTCATGCTGTATTTCCTGCTGTCGTTCGTCGTCGACCTGCACGCGCCGGTGTTCTGGTCGGCGATCGCCGAGGCGGTCGATTACGGCCAGGCCAAGACCGGCAAGCGTGTTTCCGGCCTGGCGTTCGGCGGCATCTCGTTTTTCCAGAAGGCCGGCATGGGCCTGGCCGGCTTCGTGGTCGGCATGCTGCTGACGTTCTACGGTTTCGAGGCCAATGTCGAGCAAACCGAACGCTCACTCGCCGGTATCGCGCTGATGCTGTCGATCATCCCCGCCGTTTTCCACGTGGCGATGGGTCTGCTGATGTTCGGCTACCGCATCACCGACAAGTACTACAACGACATGAAGTCCAAAGGCCTGATCGAAGACGAGGCGCCGGAGTACATCACGGAGATGCCGCCATCATGAACAAGCTCGAACCACTGATCCCGCAACGCGCGGACCCGTACATCCACAGGCACACTGACGGCTGGTACTACTTCACGGCCTCGGTACCGGCCTACGACGGCATCGAACTGCGCCGCGCGCGCACCATCGCCGGGCTGGCGGAAGCTGACACCGTGATGGTCTGGCGCAAGCCCGATGAAGGCCCGTACAGCGATCTCATCTGGGCGCCCGAAATTCACTTCAACCAGGGTGCCTGGTACGTGTATTTCGCCGCCGCGCCGTCGCGCGAGATCAAGGACGACCTGTTCCAGCATCGCATGTACGCGATCTCGACGCCGGCGGATAACCCGCTGGAAGGCGAGTGGACCTTCGAGGGCCGGATCGAGACCGGCATGGACACGTTCTGCCTGGACGCGACCACGTTTACCCACAACGGCGTGCTGTATTACCTGTGGGCGCAGAAAGAGAGCGGCATCCGCGGCAATTCCAACCTGTACATCGCACCGATGGCCGACCCGGTGACCCTGGCCGGCCCACCCGTGCGCCTGACCATTCCCGAGTACGACTGGGAAATTCAGGGTTTCTGGGTGAACGAGGGCCCGGCGGTGGTGAAACACGGCGGCCGCATCTTTATCACCTACTCGGCCAGCGCCACCGACGAGCGTTATGCCATGGGCCTGCTGTGGGCTGATACGGAAGCTGACCTTCTGGACCCGGCGAGCTGGTCGAAATCTCCGGAACCGGTACTGACCAGCAGCCCGGATAACGATATCTTCGGCCCCGGTCACAACAGCTTCACCGTGGCCGAGGACGGCGAAACCGACATGCTGGTCTACCATGCCCGCACCTACACCGAGATTGAGGGCGACCCGCTGTGGAACCCGGACCGGCACACCTTCGTGAAGCCGCTACGCTGGGGTGAGGACGGCATGCCGATCTTTGGCGACGCGGCCTTCGCATGAGCACAGGGGTCAGAGTAAAGGGACAGAGTAAACCCCACCGATTTTCGCGGATGAGGGGGCTGTTACTGGGTTTACTCTGTCCCTTTACTCTGACCCCTTCACTCCTGCTGGCCGACGTCAGCTACTTCCTGCTCGACCAGGTTCGCTTGCTGGACGGCCCGTTCAAGGCCGCCCAGGACCGCAACATCGACTACCTGCTGGCGCTGGAAC
Source organism: Marinihelvus fidelis (assembly GCF_008725655.1). Lineage (NCBI taxonomy): Bacteria > Pseudomonadati > Pseudomonadota > Gammaproteobacteria > Chromatiales > Wenzhouxiangellaceae > Marinihelvus > Marinihelvus fidelis. The sequence continues at coordinate 144,327 of NZ_VYXP01000007.1, forward strand.
CGGATCGCTTGTTGGCGCCCTACCTGCGCGAGGCCGGCCTGGAGCCGAAGGCGCCGACCTACGGCAACTGGGAAGGCTCCGGCCTGGACGGCCACATCGGCGGTCACTATGTCAGCGCGCTGGCCCTTGCAGTTGCCGCCACTGGCCGCGACGACATGCGCCAGCGACTGGACTACATGCTCACCGAGCTGAAGCGCGCCCAGGACGCCAACGGCGACGGCTACATCGGCGGCGTGCCCGAAAGCAACCGGCTGTGGGGTGAAATCCGCCGCGGCGACATCAACGCCGACCTGTTCAGCCTGAATGGCGGCTGGGTGCCCTGGTACAACATCCACAAGACCTTCGCCGGCCTGCGCGACGCCTACCTTTACACCGATTCACCTCTGGCCCGCGAAATGCTGATCGACTGGGCCGACTGGGCCGCGGCGCTGGTCGAGGAACTCAGCGACGAGCAGGTCCAGGCCATGCTGCGCTCCGAGCACGGCGGCCCCAACGAGGTGTTCGCCGATGTTTACGCCATCACCGGCGATGAAAAATACCTGGCGCTTGCGCGGCGCTTTTCGCACCGGCTCATTCTCGACCCACTGCTGGCGGAAGAGGATCAACTGACCGGCCTGCACGCCAACACGCAGATTCCCAAGGTGATCGGCTACCAGCGCGTGGCCGAGGTGGCCAACGACGATGACTGGCACGACGCGGCCACGTTTTTCTGGGACACCGTGGTCAACGGCCGCAGCATCGCCATCGGTGGCAACAGCGTGCGCGAGCACTTCAACCCGCGCGACGATTTCAGCAGCATGATCGAGGACATCGAGGGCCCGGAAACCTGCAACACCTACAACATGCTGCGCCTGACCCGGCAACTGTTCGGCGCCGAGCCGCAGATGCGCTATGCCGACTACTACGAGCGCGCGCTGTACAACCACATCCTCGGTTCACAGGACCCGCAAACCGGCGGCCTGGTGTACTTCACGCCGATGCGCCCGCAGCACTACCGCGTGTATTCGCAACCGGACCAGGCCATGTGGTGCTGCGTCGGTTCGGGCATCGAGAACCACGTGAAGTACGGCGAGTTTATCTACGCGCACGACGACGACGGCAATGAACACAAGCTGCTGGTGAACCTGTTTATCCCCTCGCGGCTGGAATGGCCGGAGCAGGGCGTCGTCATCCGCCAGGAGACCCGTTTTCCGGATGAGTCCGCCACGCGCTTGGTGTTCGAAACCGATGCGGCCATCACGCTGGCGCTGCGCTACCCAACATGGGCAACCGCCACCCAGCGGGAACTACAGGTCAACGGCGAACCCGTCACCGTCTACGCCGCACCCGGCGAGTACATTGATCTAAAGCGAACCTGGAAAGCCGGCGACACGGTCACGCTGGCGCTGCCGATGAAAGCCCACCTGGAACCCCTGCCGGACGGCTCACCGTGGAACGCCGTGCTGTACGGCCCCATCGTCCTGTCCGCGCCGGTCGACCCGTTCGAAGACGAGACGCTGGACTTCCTCGCCGACGACAGCCGCATGGGCCATATCGCCGCGGGCGCACAGTGCCCGCTGGAAGAATCGCCGATGCTTGTCACCGGTGCCGGCGGCTTGCCTGAGGCGCTGCAGCGACTGCCTGGCGACGAACTGCGCTTCCAGGCCCCCGGCGCCATCGAGCCCAAAGAATACGCGGGCCTGGAGCTGATCCCGTTCTTCCGCGTCCACCGTACCCGCTACATGGTCTACTGGCCGTCGGGAACGCCATCCGAACTGCAGGCCATGATGACCCGAAACGCCTACGCCGAAGCCGCGCGCCTGGCGTTGCTGGATGCCACCATCGACAGCGTCAACCCCGGCGAACAGCAGCCCGAGGCCGAGCATGACCTGGAAGGCGAGGGCATGGACGCCGGCGTCAACTTCAACCGCCACTGGCGCCACGCGACCGGCTGGTTCGGTTACCGCCTGGCCGACCCGGAAAACGAGGCGCGCTGGCTACGAATCACCTACTGGGGCGCGGACGCCGGCCGCAGCTTCAGCATCCTGCTCAATGGTGAGAAAGTCGCCGCCGTCACGCTGAAAGGCGAACACGGCGCGGTGTTCCACGATGTCGACTACCCCATCCCCGACACCGCGCGCGCCGCGGCCGATGGCGAGTACACCCTACGCTTCGAAGCCGCCAAGGGCTCCATCGCCGGCGGCATCTACGGCGTGCGCCTGTTAAGCTCGATTCCGGACTGAGCCAACCCGGGAACACCCTTGCGTGAACTCAACCTGATCCGCCCCGGCCAGCTGGACTGGGTGGAAAAAGACGCCCCGACACTGCAGGGCCCAACCGACGCGTTGGTGCGCCCGTTCGTGGCAAGCCGTTGCGACGGCGATTCATTGCCCATCAACCTGCACGGCCTGCGCCACCAGGGCATGCGCCTGGCCATGAACATCGGCGCCATCGACCCGGTGGTCGGCGACATCGTCGGCAAGGACCCATTCAAGGGCCCGTTCGGCATCGGCCACGAGGCCATCGCCCAGGTCACAGCCATCGGCGATGAAGTCACCAACGTGAAGGTTGGCGACACCGTGGTCGTTCCCTGGGCGATTTCCTGCGGCGAATGTTATGAGTGCAAGCTGGGCCTGACCGCCAAGTGCTCGACAATGGTGCCGACCAGCCCGGGAAAGACGCTGTGCTGCTTCGGTTTCGGGCCGAACTGCGGCGACTGGGGCGGAGTGGTCTCGGATTGCCTGCGGATCCCGAACGCCGACCATATGCTGGTGCGCGTACCCGACGGCGTCGACCCGTTGCGTGTCGCCTCCGCCGGCGACAACCTCACCGACGCCTGGCGCACCGTCCACGGCCCTCTGCAGCAGCGCCCCGGCGGCAAGGTCATCGTCATTGGCGGCGGCGCCCACAGCATTGGCCTCTATGCCGCCGGCTTCGCCGTGCGCCTTGGCGCGGAACGGGTCGACTATTTCGACAGTGCGGACGAACGCCTGGAAGTGGCCGAAGGTTTTGGCGTGACCGCTCACAAGGTCGGCAAGTCCGACCGCCGCTCGCTGTTACCGAAAATCAGCGAACGCTACGACGTCGGCGTCGAGGCCTCGTCCACCACCCAGGGCCTGCGCGACTGCCTGCGCGCCCTGCGCCCGGGGGGCATCTGCACCGGCACCGGCTACTACCTGTTCAAGGACACCCGGCTGCCGGTCATGGACATGTACGCCAAGAGCGCCTCGCTGCACGTCGGCGTCTCGCACGTACTGCCGCACCTGCCGGAAATGCTGGATTTCATCGCCCGAACAGGCTTTGAAGCCGAGCGCGTAACCTCGGTGCTGGCGGACTGGGACGACGCGGTGGAGGCCTATGCGGCTCGGACGACGAAGGTGGTTTTAAAACGTGATCCGCTAAACATGGCTTGAGGGTGCCTTGGTACAAAGCGTCTTCTGCATATCGCAGACAGCACTCAATCTCCAAACTCCTGCCCAAACACCGGAAACCCCTCCTCATCCCATTCAAGCACCCGCGCCCTTGCATGGCGGTTCGGGTCGGTCAGTGGCGTACCGCGCAGGTCGCGGTAGTCACGGGCGTGGTAGATCAGCAGGTCGGTGACGCCGTCCTCGGCGATCGTGAAAGAGTTGTGGCCGGGGCCGTAGCGGACCAGGGCGTCGTTGGTGGTGAACACGGGTTCTTGTGACTTGTGCCAGCTGGCGGGGTCGAGCAGGTCGGCGTCTTCATCGGCCCAGAGCAGGCCCATGGCGTAGCGGTGGTCGGTGGCGGCGCCGGAGTAGGTCATGAAGATCTTGCCGTTGCGCTTGATGACCGCGGCGCCCTCGTTGACCTTGTAGCCCTGGATTTCCCAGTCCAGCGTGGGCTCGCTGATGATGACGGGCTCGCCGGTGATGGAGGTCGGGCTGTCCATTTCGGCGATCCACAGCGCGGAGTTGTACGTACGCTCGGCGTTCTGCTGGGCCCAGACGTAGTAGCGCTTGCCGCGGTGCTCGAACTGGGTGGCGTCCAGGCTGAAGGTGTCCAGGCCGGTCTCGAAGCGGCCTTCCTCGCTCCAGTTGTCGGTGAACGGGTCGTCGTCGGGGTTGGACAGCGTGTACATGCGAATGCTGAACGGCTGGTCCTTCTCGCCGGCGGCGAAGTACACGTACCAGGCGCCGTCGATGCGGTGCAGCTCCGGGGCCCAGATGTTGATACTCATGGGGCCGGACTCGCGCTTGCGCCAGATCACCTTTGGCTCGGCGATCTTCAGGTCGTTCAGGCGGCAGGCCTGGCGGATCTCGATGCGGTCGAACTCGGGCGCGCTGCCGATGAAGGTGTAGCAGCCGGTGTCGGGGTCACGGTGGATCCACGGGTCGGCGCGCTGCGGGACGATGGGGTTGTCGATGTTCAGGGTGTCGGCGTTGGCCGGGACAGGAATGATCGCGACCAACGCGAACAGGGTCAGGATGATTCGAATCGACATGCCTGGCGCTCCATTGGTGATTTCAATCTCGATTCTACCCCGTACAGTCAGCGGCAAGCAGGTGACCATCACGAATAGTCACTTGATGGGCTATACTCAGATGACCACATATGATGACCATGGTGTACGACATGGAGTCACGGCAGGTTTCAAAATCGAAATTCAAGGCGCGCGCGCTGGAACTGTTTCGCGAAGTTGAGGCTTCGGGCAAGCCAGTGATCGTGACGGACAAAGGTAAACCGGCCATCGAGATTCGTCGTTACAGGGGCGATGAACGATCGCCGCTGGAGAAGTTGAAAGGCACGGTGATTGCCTTTGAGGATCCGACCGAACCCGTTGGCGCAGAGGACTGGGAAGCGCTGGATTGATTGTTCTCGATACCCATGCGCTGGTCTGGTGGGTACATGCCGACACGCAACTGTCGTCCGCCGCGCGCAAGGCGATCAGGGCGGAGACTCGCGCAGACGAAGGGCTGATCGTGGTTTCAGCCATTTCAGCGTGGGAAATTGCCTTGTTGGTGGAGAAAGGGCGGTTGACCCTGAGCATGAGCGTTGATGACTGGATGGAAGCCGTTGCCGAGATCGAGTCTGTCCGCATAGTCCCGGTTGATGCCGTGGTCGCGATTCAGTCGACCCGGTTGCCCGGCGAGATTCACCCAGACCCTGCTGACCGCATGATCATTGCGCTGTCGCGCCACCTGTCGGCACCATTGGTGACTGCGGATGGACGAATTCGCGCTTACAAACACGTTAAAACAATCTGGTAGGCCCGGGTGAGATTCTACCCGTTGGTTTGCCGAGGAGGCTCTGATGATTCTTGAGCGTTTAGCGCTGCTTTTGGCCATGTGCCTGTCCACGAACGCCTTGGCCGTCCAGGTCGAAGTCCACGACCCGGTGATGGCGAAGGAAGGCGACCACTACTACGTGTTCAGCACCGGGCCCGGCATCACCATTTACCAGTCCGAAGACCTGGAGCACTGGCGCTGGGTGGGCCGCGCGTTCGACGGTGAGCCGGACTGGGCGCGCGAGGTGGTGCCGGATTTCAGCGGCCACCTGTGGGCGCCGGACATCTTCGAGCACGACGGCAAGTGGTATCTGTACTACTCGGTCTCCGCCTTCGGCAAGAACACTTCGGCGATGGGCGTGACTGTGACCGATACGCTGGACCCGTCGTCGCCGGACTATGGCTGGAAGGACCTGGGTTTGGTCATCCAGTCGGTGCCGCACCGCGATGACTGGAATGCCATCGACCCGGCCATTGTTGAAGACGACGCCGGCGGCGTGTGGCTGAGCTTCGGTTCGTTCTGGGGCGGCCTGAAAATGTTCCGCCTGGACGAGACCCTGGCCGCACCGGCAGAACCGCAGGCATGGGCCAGCATTGCTGCGCGGCCGCGGGATACAGCGACGCCCGGCGAGCAGGCCGGCGTTGGCGCCATCGAGGCGCCGTACATCTTCAGGAAGGACGGCTGGTACTACCAGTTCGTTTCCTTCGACCTGTGCTGCCGCGGCATGAACAGCACCTACAACGTGCGCGTGGGTCGGTCGAAAGATGTCACCGGGCCCTACCTTGACCGCGACGGCGTGTCGTTGATGGAGGGCGGCGGTACGCTGGTGATCGAGGGCAACGACAACTGGGTGGCCGTGGGCCACAATGCTGCCTACACCTTCGACGGTCAGGACTGGCTGGTGCTGCACGCCTATGAGACCGCCGACAACGCCAAGCAGAAATTGCGCATCCTGCCGATCAGCTGGGATGACGGCTGGCCGCAGGTCGACCCCGCCGACCTGGATCGCCGTACGACCGAGCTGGTGGGCGAGGGCCCTCCAGAGAACAAGTGATGGGGTCAGAGTAGGGGGTCAGAGTAAATCTCTACTTCTTGCTCTTAACCCGACGATCTTGCGGATTTACTCTGACCCCCTACTCTGACCCCAGGAGTTACGTCATGATCAAACTGACCCGAATCACGCCCCTGGCGCTGGCCCTGGCCGCACCCTCGGCGCTGGCCGACAACCCCATCATCACCGACATGTTCACCGCCGACCCGGCCGCGCTGGTCGACGGCGACACGGTGTGGCTCTACACCGGCCACGACGAGGCGCCCAACAACGACGTGTTCTTCGAAATGCACGACTGGCTCGCGTTCTCGTCGCAGGACATGGTGAACTGGAAAGCGCACGGCCCGATCATGCGCGCCGATGACTTCGAGTGGGCCGTCAGCCATGCCTGGGCGTCGCACATGGTGAAAAAGGACGGCAAGTACTGGTTCTACACGACCGTCCGTCACGATGAAACCAAACCCGGCTTCGCCGTGGGCGTGGCGGTCTCCGATTCGCCGACCGGCCCCTTCAAGGATGCGAAAGGCGAAGCGCTGATCACCAACGACATGACCACCCAGACGCCCAACGACTGGGACGACATCGACCCGGCCGTCTGGATCGAGGACAACGGCGACACCTACCTGTTCTTCGGCAACCTGGTACCAAAGTACGTGAAGCTGAAGGACAACATGATCGAGCTGGACGGCGAGATCCAGGTCATCGATGTGCCGCATTTCACCGAGGCGCTGTGGGTGCACCGTAAGAACGACGTCTATTACCTGACCTACGCCTGCTACTTCCCGGAAAAAATCTGCTGGGCGCGCAGCGACAGTGTCGAGGGGCCGTGGCAGTACGGCGGCATCCTCAACGAGATCGCCGGCAACACCGAGACCAACCACCAGTCGGTCATCGAGTTCCAGGGCAAGGACTACTTCATCTACCACACCGGCGGCCTGCCACCGCAGGGCGACCAGCCCAGCGGTGGGCGGTTCCGGCGCTCGGTGGCCATTGACCGCTTGTACTACGAGGACAATGGTGATCTGAAACGGGTGATCATGACCACCGAGGGCATCGAGTAACGGCGGACGGTCACTCGAACGGCAGGTTCCCGGTGGCCCGTGCCGGGCGCGTGCCGGACGGCGGCGGACCCGGTTCACCCGTGGGTGAGATGCGGAACTCGACGGTCGTCGGCTCGTTTCGGGTCCGGTATTGCGGTAGCGGCTTGCCCCAGTCGTTCCATTTCAGGTCGCCGCCGATGCCCCACTGGACCGAGTCCACCAGTAGCGACACGTGCTCGCGCGGCACGATGTCGCTGGATTTTCGCGCGCCGGGCGGTTGTTTGAACAGGTCTTCGTAGGGGAAGGCCAGAACGTTCATCATCAACGGTTGGTCGCCTTCCACCACGAAACCGAGGTCACCGGCGGTCAGTTCCATCCAGCGAACGTCGACCTTGTTGCCCGTGTCCTGCGGGCGAATGTAGTCATGATCCTGCTCCGAGATCGCCCCGCGCCACAGGCCGATGGCCGCCGAGCTTTTGCGGTCGGCATAACTTTCGTGTGGCCCACGGCCGTACCAGGTCGTGGTGGTGAAATCCCGCGGGGCCTGGAAATAGAACCCGACGCGGAAAGGCGGTGGCAGGTCTTCTTCGAGGGGCTCGAGCAGGCCGTTGACCTGCAGATCGCCGGCGCCGTTCATCCGCCAGGTGGATGAGAACTGGGCCTGCCCGTCGCCCAGGTCATGCACGACCCTGACCGCGCCGCCGCCGGGGCCTTCTCCAAGGACTTCCAGTGACCGGACCGTGCGCGTCTCGCTGAGTGTTTTCCACACCGCCAACTCACGGCCGGTGCCGACACCGACGTCGTTGTCGACCAGTGCACGCCAGAAAAACGGCCGGCCCGATGACAACAATTCCTTGCCATCGTCCCGGTACGTGACGATCAGCCCGGTGTCACGATCGATGATCAGTTGCCTGCCATTTGCGGACAGGCTGACCTGCGAGTCGTCCTGGTTCACGCGGACCGGCGTGTCCGATGCGGTCAGTGTCGACGGCTTGCCAGCCTGGACCACGAACTGCGCCCAGGCCATGACGGTCTCCGTCGGGACCAACGGAACGGTGCTTTCGTCGGTGCGCGCTTCGATGGTGAGCAGGTATTCAGCATCGGGCCGCAATGGCGTGTCGGTAAGGGGTGCGAACAACTCACCCCGGTGCCGCGCCGGCAGGTCCAGGGCCGGCCAGTTTCCGGAAGCTACCGGTGCGCCGTCCTCAAGCAGCGTCCAGCCCAGCCGGTATTCGGAGACGTTGAGGAAATCATGCCGGTTGGTCACCACCAGGCGACCGCTGTCCGCGTCGAAATCGGAGAAGTAGATCGACTCGTAGACTTTGCGCAGCTCATACAGCGCCGGGTTGGGTGTGCGGTCGGATTGCACCACGCCGTCGCCGAAGTCGATGTCGCCGCGCGGGTTATGGCCGTACTCGCCGCCGTTACCCCAGTAGGGACGGCCGTCCTCGGTGTAACGGTACATGGACTGGTCGACCCAGTCCCAGATAAAGCCGCCTTGCAGCGTTTCCGGGTGGTCGTAGATGGTTTCCCAGTACTCGACCAGGTTGCCGCCGGAGTTGCCCATCATGTGCGCGTACTCGCACTGGATCATGGGTTGTCCGTAAGTCCAGTTGACCGCGTAGTCGCGCATTTTCCAGGCTGGGTCGTACATCGGCGCGTAGATGTCGGCGTACCAGTTGGGCCGGTGGTCCGGGAGCTGGCCCCAGCCCAGGTAGCTGACCAGGCGGCCGGGGTCGCGTGCCTTGACCGCCATGGCGGCGTCTTCGAATGTCGGGCCGATACCGGCTTCGTTGCCCAGCGACCAGAAAATGATCGACGGGTGATTCTTGTCCCGCTCGACCATGTTCATCACGCGGGCCAGGTGGGCGTCACGCCAGGCCGGGTCGAAACCGATCTGGATTTCCGCGCGCCGGTCCGGGTTTGCATCGCCGTGGCCCATGTACTCGTGGCTTTCGATATTGGCCTCGTCCATGACGTACAGCCCGTACTTGTCCGCCAGTTCGTACAGGTAGGGGTCGTTGGGGTAGTGCGCCGTGCGAATCGCGTTGACGTTGTTCAGCTTCATGACCTGGATATCGCGCTCCATCGACTCGCGCGAGATCACGTGGAAGGTCTCGGGGTCGTGGTCGTGCCGGTTCACGCCGCGGATCGTGATTGGGCGGCCGTTGACCGTGACCTGGCCGTCGATGATGGCGACGGTTCGGAAGCCGATAGCGTGGGCCATGGACTGGAGTACCTGGCCGTCGGCGTCGAGCAGTTCGGTGACCAGCGTGTACAGGTTCGGGGTTTCGGCGGTCCAGGGGCGGGCATTCGGAACCCCCGCAGACAGGGTGACCGTTCGGGCGTCGTCCGTCGGCTTCAGCTCGACGGCGCGCGATAGCAGCTCGCGACCGTCGTCCAGCAGGACGATACGTGCGGTGTGGCCGGTGCCCGCCGTGGCCGAGACATCGACTGACAGCCGGCTATCGACATACGTTTCATCCAGCTCGGCACGAACGAAGACGTCAGCGATGCGCGTTCTTGGCACGGCCTTCAGGTACACCGGACGCTCGATACCGGAGACACGCCAGAAATCCTGGTCCTCCAGGTAGCTGCCGTCAGACCAGCGCCAGACGCGGATGGCCAGGGTATTGGCGCCGTCCCGGTCCAGATGGGGTGTCAGGTCGAATTCGCTGGGCAGTTTGGAGTCCTGCGCGTAGCCGATATCCTTGCCGTTGAGCCAGACCTGGTACGCGGAACCAGCCGCGCCGATGTGCAGGATGACATCCATTCCGTCCCAGTTGTCCGGCACGTCAAAATCGCGGCGGTAGGAACCGGTCTCGTTGTCGTCGTGGGGAACCAGCGGGCGGTTGGGCGGAAACGGGTAGCGCCAGTTGTTGTACTTCGGCTGGCCGAATCCCTCGGCCTGCCAGTTGGCCGGTACGGGCATGTTCGCCCAGCCGGAGACGTTGTAGGACGGGTCTTCAAAGCCTGCGGGCGCCCCCTGCACGGTGGCCGAAAAATGGAATTTCCATTGGCCGTTAAGCGAAAGGAACCGGGCAGATGCCTGGACATCGCCATCGATTGCCAGCGCGCGCGTCTCGAACGGAAATCCGCTCGCGCTTGCCGGTATGGTGTTGCGTGCGAAAACGGCCGGGTTCTCCCAGTCCGGCCGGCTTGCGTCGACCTGGACGGGCTCCACCGTTGGAATGAAGTCGGCCAGGGCGGGTGCGCCAAGGCAAAGGCATGCGGTGACAACGAGGGCTCGGTTCGGCATGGATAATCGCGGGGTCAGAGTAAGGGGTCAGAGCAGGGGGTCAGAGTAAACCGGGCTGTGCAAAACAAACCGGGGGCTTCATCGCCCCCGGTTTACTCTGACCCCCTGCTCTGACCCCACCACTCCGGTTACGGGTCCAGCAGGATCACGCTGACCGAACGCGGCGGCAGGCTCACTTCCAGCGAATCGCCGTCCAGGTTCACGTCCAGGCCCGTGGGCTTCACCGTTTCGGGTGAGTCGAACGTGTTGTGCGCGTCGATAGAGGCACCGGTCAGTACTCGCGCCTCGGCGGCGTCGGCGCTGAAGCCTTCCAGGTCGATATCAATATCGATGGCATCCGAGGCATGCAGGTTCACCAGGCCGATGGCCAGCTTGCCGTCGGTGGTCAGCGCGGCGGTGGCCGAGACGTGCGGCACGCTCACGTCACCCACTTCGTAGTCCGGCACGCCGTCCAGTTCCAGCGGCAGGTAGGTCGCGTCCTGGAACGGGATGTACAGCTCAAACGCGTGGTAGGTCGGCGTCTTGATCATCTTTGGCCCATCGGTCAGCAGCACCGCCTGCAGCACGTTCACGGTCTGCGCGATGTTGGCCATGTGCAGCCGTTCGGTGTGCTCGTGGAAGACATTGAAGTTCAGCGCGGCCACCAGCGCATCGCGGATGGAGTTCTGCTGTTCCAGGAAACCCTGCGTGCTGCCCGGGGTCGGGTCATACCAGGTGCCCCATTCATCGAGGTAGATGCCGACCTGGCCATCCGGGTCATTACGCTCCAGCACTTCTTCCTGCAGGTTCAGGTGGCCGTCGACCATCAACGTGCGGTCCAGCGTGGAGATCCACTCGGCCTCGGGGAAGCCGGTGGCCTGGCCTTTCTTGCCCCAATCGCCAGTGGGCAAGGTGTAGTAGTGGTGCGAGATGCCGTCGATCTTGAAGAACATGCCGGCATCGGTGGTGCCGCCGGACAAGGCCTCGGTCCAGTCGGTGGCGTCGTTCTGGCCGCCGCTGGCCACCAGTTTGGGCATGTAGCCCGAAGGCGCCTTCAGGAACGTCGCGTAACGGCGGTACAGGTCGGTGTAGTACGCCGGCGTCATGTTGCCGCCGCAGCCCCAGGTCTCGTTGCCGACGCCCCAGAAGGCTACTTTCCAGGGCTCTTCGCGGCCGTTGGCGCGGCGCTCTTTAGCCAGTGTGCTGTTGTCGTCGGCGGTCATGTACTGCAGCCACTGGGCCATGTCGACGGGTGGCGCGCTGCCGATGTTGCCGGCGATGTAGGCCTCGCTGTCCAGCATCTCCACCAGTTGCATGAACTCGTGTGTGCCGATGCTGTTGTCCTCTTCCACCCAGCCCCAGTGGGTGTTGATGCGCACCGGGCGATCCTCGCGCGGACCGATGCCGTCGCGCCAGTGATACTCGTCGGCGAAGCAGCCACCGGGCCAGCGGATCACCGGGATCTTCAGCGGCTTCAGCGCCTCGATCACGTCGTTACGGAAACCGCCCGTGTTGGGAATGTCGGAGTCCTCGCCGACCCAGATGCCCTCGTAGAGGCCGCGGCCCAGGTGTTCGGCAAACTGGCCGTAAAGGTACTTGCTGATGGTGTCGCCGGGTTCATCGGCACGGATGGTCATTTCGACGTCGGCTAACGCGTTACCGGCGATGCCGCCGGACAGGGCCAGCAGGCCCACGCAAAGCCCACGCGTGAGTTTTTTGGGGTTGAGCGTCATGTAAGTTCTCCTCGTTCTAATCATGGTTATGGTTTATGCGTATTCGGTGCGGTCGATTCAGCGCGAGGGCAGCTGGCATGGCTAATCGCCAGGGCAGACTGACCCGTTTGTCGCCAGTACTTAATCGGTGGTGGAAAACCGGTAGACAATCCGTGTCTCGTAGTCCTCGCCCGGACGCAGCACGGTGGACGGGAAGTCCGGCTGGTTGGGTGAATCCGGGAAATGCTGCGGTTCCAGGCAGAAGCCGCTGCGGTGGCCGTAGGTCTGGCCCTTGCCGCTGAGCGTACCGTCCAGAAAGTTTCCGGAATAGAACTGCACGCCGGGCTCCACGGTCAGCACTTCCAGCACGCGACCTGTCGTCAGTTCGGTGACGCGCCCGGCCAGAACCAGCTCGTCATCGGCCGCGGTTTTCAGCACGTAGTTATGGTCGTAGCCGCCACCCAGTTCCAGTTGCGCGTTATCGGCGCCAATGTCTTCGCCAATGGTCTTCGCCGTGGTGAAGTCGAACGGGGTGCCTGCCACCGGGGCGATATCGCCCGTGGGAATCAGCCCCGCGCCGACCGGCGTGAAGGATAAGGCCGGAATCTCCAGCTCGTGACCAAGGATGTCGCCCGCGCCGGCCAGGTTGAAATAGGTGTGCTGGGTGAGGTTGGCCACCGTGGGCTTGTCGGTGGTGGCGTGGAAGCGCATGTCCAGCTCATCGCTGTCAGTCAGTTCGTAGACCACCTTTGTCTTCAGCGTGCCCGGGTAGCCCTGGTCACCGTCTTCGGACACCAGTTTCAGCACCACGCCGGCGCTGTCCTCCGTCACGAAGGGCTTCATCGTCCAGACCTTCTTGTCGAAGCCCTCGACGCCGCCGTGCAGGTGGTTGTCGCCGTCATTCTTGTCCAACTGCACCACCTGGCCGTCGATCTCGAAGCGGCCGTTGGCGATGCGGTTGCCATAGCGGCCGATCAGCGCGCCGAAGTAGGGAGTGCCGGCCTCGTAGTCGGCGAGGGAATCCATGCCCAGTACGATGTCGCCCGCGTTGCCGTCGCGGTCCGGTGTGATCAGGCGGGTGATGATGCCGCCGTAGCCGATGACGTCCACCTCGATGCCGTTGGCGTTGCGCAGGGTGACCGCCGTGACGGTTTTGCCGTCGGCCGTGGTGCCATAGATGCGCTGGGTGGTGCTGGTTTCGTTCGCCATGGAGTCTTCCTTCTGATTTCCGGGGGTGGTGCCGTTGTCGGCGAATATCGCGGTGGGCATGGAAAATGCCAGTGCTGCGAATACCAGGGCGAGTCGGTGTGAGCCTTGGGTCATGGTGATTGCTTCTCCTGAGCGTTTTGGAGCGGTGTGTTGCCGCTGTCCATTATTTAGATATTATGATAGTACTTAATTAATTCCAGTCGAGGCGAGCCCCATTTGGATGTCCAGATTCACAGTAGCCTGACGGACCGCGTGGCGGCGTCGCTGGGCCAGGCCATCGCGGTGGGCGAGTACCCGCCCGGTGCCACGTTGCCCACGGAAACCGAGCTCGCGGAGCTGTTCGGCGCCAGCCGGACCGTCCTGCGCGAAGCCGTCAAGATGCTGACCGCCAAAGGCCTGGTCGATGCCCGGCCGCGGCGCGGTACCGTGGTCAAACCCGAGACCGAATGGAACCTGGCCGACCCGGACATTCTGTCGTGGCTGCTGCACCGGCGCGGCGTACTGCCGTTGATCCAGGAGTTCGCGGAAGTGCGCCTGGCCATCGAGCCCGCCGCCGCCGCGCTGGCCGCGCAGAACGCCAAGCCCGCGGAAATCGCCGAGATGAAGGACGCCATCGATCGCATGCGCGAGTCCGTGCTCGGTGGCGCCGATCCCCTGGTGGCGGACATCGACTTTCATGTCGCCATCCTTAAAGGCAGCGGCAACCGGTTTTTCTGGAGCCTGCGGTTCATGATTTCGGTGGCGCTGCGTTTCTCTATCCGTGTTACCGATCCACCGCAAAAAGACAAACACGGCAACGTCGAAGACCACAACCAGGTGCTCGAGGCCATCGAGGCAGGCGACAAGGCGTTGGCTGAGACACGCATGCGCGAACTATTGACCGAGGCGAAGGTTCTGCTTTCCGAAGCGCAAAACCGAAACGACGCCGCAGCCGAGATCGCCCCTTCCGATGTCGGATTTCCCGTCCCGAAGTAACCCCGGTTCATCCTGATTTTTCTGGGCCTCATCACGAGATGATTGAACTCTTAGTCTATAAGTAGTACAAATATGATGAGTGAAAAGCACAGGCTCTTGCAAATAAAAGTGGCGCACCTGCATGGCACCAGGTGAACGACCATGAATTAGCTCACCCGTGACACCGGTCTCAACCGGGTTTCGGGCAGTCCTGCAAGATCCAGATAACGATTACGGCTCATGCTTCCTGGAGGAGGACATTCAATGAAAAGCAGCACACTCAAGCGCCTGCCACTGGCCATTACGATGGCACTGGCCACCGGACAGTCGGCAATGGCGCAGGACGAAGACGAAAGCGTTCTCGAAGAAGTGATCGTCACCGGCGTCAAGTACAGCATGACGGCGGCCGTCGAGATCAAGCGTGAATCAATGGCGATCGTTGATTCCATCGTCTCTGAGGATCTCGGTAAATTCCCCGATAACAACGTGGTCGAAGCCATGCAGCGCATCCCCGGCGTGCAGGTGACCGATCGCGGCGCGGGCGAAGTGTCCGTGGTGTCGATTCGCGGCCTGGCCGATGTCACCACTACGATCAATGGTCGCAACGTGTTTACCGCCGCAGGGCGTTCCGTGGCGTTGCAGGACATTCCGTCCACCCTGATCAACCGGGTCGACGTGTACAAGACGCGATCCGCCGAGAACATCTCGCGTGGTATCGCCGGCCAGATCGATATTCACACCAATCGCCCCTTCGATTTCGATATCGACGAGGGCCTGCATTTCCTGGGCCAGGTGCGAGCCACTTACATGGAAGCGGCGGATGAGTTCAACCCGCAGGGGAGTTTCCTGCTGAGCGACCGTTTCGAGACCGGTGGCGGCGGTGAATTCGGCTGGTTGATCAACATTGCCTACACGCAGGTCGACTGGCGTGACCAGGGTGCGCATGCCGGTGCATCGTTCCCGTTCGACACCGTGGCCAACGGCCTGGGCCAGATTCCGCCTGACCAGGGCTGGACCCCGGGTACCGACCGCGGCCTGCCGACGGCGCCCGGTTCGACGTTGCCTGGCGACCCGAGCCGCGAATACCTGCACTGGCGTGACGCCATGTTCAACCTGGACGCGCGCGGTGAGCGTGAGCGCCCGGCGGGTAACGTGGCCCTGCAGTGGGCGCCGAATGAAACTTCCCAGTACACGATGGAAGTGTTCTACAACGGTTACCGCGAGGACATCTTCAACAGCCTCTGGTTCCAGTTCCTGAACTCGCCGATATACGACCTGGCTGATCCGGTCGAAATCTACAGCGGCACCAACATCATTCGTGGGCGCACCATGGGCGACGGCTTTAGCTTCACCTCCGGTGACGTGACGGTGCAGCAGACCGACAGCTGGCTTTACGCATTGAATGGCCAATGGGAGCTGAGCGATACGTTTACCCTGGAATCCGATGTCGCCTTCCAGGACAGTGAGTTCGAAACGGACTTCTGGGGCCAGCGCGTGGCCCGCATCGCACCCGAGTTCTACATCAACATCAACTCGGGCGACGGCGTACCGTACCTTGACTATGACCCCAGTGGAATGGGTTCTCCGGCGAATGACCCGACCAACGTCGACAACTACTTCCTGGACTGGGGCTTCCAGAACGGCGCACGCTCCAGCGGCGATGCCTTGACCTGGACCGCCGACGCGGACTGGGACGTGGACTGGGGTGTTGTGAAGACACTGACCTTCGGCGCCCGCTGGGACGACCGTTCCGCCGAAGACCAGGTCACGCCCGGACTGGAGGGTGGCCCGGTTGATGGCACCACGCTGGCGGACCTGCCGCCGGAATTCACGATGTACAACACCGGCGATTTCTTCGGCGGACAGGAAGGCGTCGTGCAGGGCTGGGTCGTGGCAGATCCGAACTGGGTGCTGTCCAACCTGCCGCAGTTGCGCCAGATTTACGGCTTTGCGGACCCGAGTTACAGCCCGGTGTTCCAGGTCGACGAAACGCAGATCGCGGCGTACATGCAGGCTGACTTCTATGCCGATGTCGGCGCCGGTTTTATCGACGGTCGCGTTGGCCTTCGCTGGCTGGACGTCGACACTGATATCGCGTCACCTGATGATACCGGCGCATTTGTCACGGCCAACAACAGCAACACGACAACGTTGCCCAGCCTGATGGTGCGTTGGGGCATGACCGAGAACCTGCTGGCACGTTTCAGCTACACCGAAACGTTCAACCTGCCGGCGTTCAACCAGCTGAATCCGTACATCCAGTACTTCCCGGACGTCACGAATATCGGCTATGGCACGGCCTCGGGCGGTAACCCGAACCTGGAGCCGATCGAATCGGAGAACACGGACATCTCGCTGGAGTGGTACTTTGCCGAGGGCAGCGTGCTTTACGCCACCTGGTTCAAGCGCGATATCAGCAACAACATCGTGCCTTTCCGGAATGTCGTCAACATCGACCTCCCGGATGACTCGCCGGACCGTGGTCCGTATGACTACATCCTGAGCCAGCCGGATAATGCGGGCGCCTCCAGCCTGGACGGTTGGGAGTTTGGTGTGACCTGGTTCCCGGAACTGCCCGGCTGGTTTAACGGCCTGGGCATTCAGGGCAGCTACACGATCCTGGATTCCGAGCAGCAATTGCCGGTCCTGGATGACGTCGGCAACATTACCGGGTTCGACATCTCGCCCATCGGTGGTGTGTCCGACACCTCGTACAGCGCGATCCTGGCCTACGACCGTGATACGTGGAACATGCGCCTGAGCTACTTCTGGCGTGATGACTTCTACAACAACAACGAGGCGGCGTTGTTCGCCAACCCATTGCAGGTCTGGCGCGGCCAGGAAGAGAGCCTGGACTTCCAGCTCACCTGGATCATGACCGACCACCTGACGGTGACCTTCGATGCCACCAACCTGACCGAGCCTGAGTACCACTGGAATTACGGTAACCAGCCAGAGTTATTCAACTTCCACAACTACCTGTACAGCCGGACGTTCTCAATGGGCCTCCGGTTCGAGTACTGAGTAGAGCAAACACACTTCAACGTGGTGTGCTGGGCCGGTATGGAAACATGCCGGCCTTTTTTTGCGTAAATTGCGCGAAGGGCGCGAATTGGGATAATTGAAAGCAAATTGAGGTTTGGGCGGTCAACTTGCTTTCATGAACGTGAATCTCCGGGAGAGATTGATGAGTAAACCGTTGAATGGGTGGCTGGTGCTTTGCGCGTTGCTGCTTTGTTTCATGACTGTGGGCGCCACCTGGGCTGGTGATGAGCGCACGGCCATTCATGCCGATGCCAACGATGTGCAGCCGCTGCTACCCGGCATGGTTGCGCCGGCCTTCGCGGCCCGCACGGTTGAAAACCAGCCGTTCGAGTTTGATCCTTCGGCGATGGAAAAACCCGTGGTGATGACGTTTTTCCGCGGCGGCTGGTGCCCCTACTGCAACATGCACCTGGCGGAAATGCGCAAGGCCGAAGCGGAGCTGAAAGACATGGGCTTCGAGGTCTGGTTCCTGAGCATGGACCAGCCGTCACAGCTGGTGTCCAGCCTGCAGGACCCGGAGATCGGCTACACCATGCTGTCCGACGCGAAGGCAGAAGCCACGCGCGGTTTTGGTATCGCCTTCCGCGTGGATGATGCCACCATTGAGCGCTACCAGGGGTTCGGTATTGACCTGGAGGCCGCATCCGGAGAAACGCACCACGCGTTGCCGGTGCCGGCCACATTTATCGTCGGCCAGGACGGCGTGATCAACTTCACCTACGCCAACCCGTCGTACACGGTGCGCCTGCATCCGGACGTGTTGTTGGCGGCTGCGAAGGCTTACAAGGATGACGCCGACAAGCGTCTGAAGCGCTAACCCGGTTTGTGCGCCTCCATGTAGGCGCGCAATAAGGCATTAATTTTTGTTTGGTATCCGCGCCCCTGAGCGCGGAACCACTTAAGCACATCTGCATCAACGCGCAGCGTGACCTGCTTTTTGTTCTCGACCGGCTTCAGGCCTACCCGAACCACGCAATTGGCGAACATTTCCGGGGTGACCTCGGGAATGTCGGACAGGTCGATGTCTTCGTCGCGCATGCGCCGCAAGCGGTCCATGTCACTGAAAACGGAAGAATCTGAAGTATTCTTTTTGCTCATGTTTGTGCGCCTTTCGGGCCGAAATGATGCGAACCGTGTCGTCGCAGTCAGCAAAAGCGATAACTATCAACTGGTTGTGGAGCCGGCCAAACGTTTTGAACCTGTACTCGTTGTACGGAAACCGATTGTCGATCAGCGTGATGCTTCGTGGGTCGTCGAGAATGCTCACGCAATCGCGAAAATCCACGCCATGCTTGCGGAAATTTGTTCGCTGCTTGGCTTGGTCCCATTCGAACTTGACTGCCATTGTAGTTACATTTAGAAGTTACATCAATGCGCGTTTTCTTCAGTTGAGGTTCAAAGCACCGCGCGCAGAAGGAACAGTCTGAGACATGGTGGGCTCTCGTGCTGTCAGAAAACAGCGCGAAGGGGTGTCATCATATTGCTGAAACTTGAATGTCGCGTCGAAAAGTTTCTCAGACAGCCCGCAAATACCACTCGTAATCGCGGTCGGTGATCTCGGCGTGGAACATGTCGGATTCCTCGCGCTTGGCGACGCCATAGACGCGGTGGAATTCGTCGCCGAAGTAGGGCTTCAGGATCGAGCCTGCCTCGAACCGGTCCAGCGCCTGGTCCCAGCGGATGGGCAGCGTGACCTCGTAGTCGACGTCCTCGCGCTCGCGGGTCATGGGGCCCGGTTCGCAGCGGTTGGTGATGCCGTGGTGCATGCCCGCCAGGATGGCGGCGACCACCAGGAACGGGCAGGCGTCGGCGCCGGAAACGCGATGTTCGACACGGCGTGCGTCATCGCCGGACACCGGGATGCGCAGCGCCAGGTCGCGGTGGTTGGGACCCCAGTTGGGCGTTGCCGGCACGAAAAACCCGGGCGCGTAGCGGCGGTAGGAATTGGCGTTTGGCGCGAACACGGCCATCGACTCCGGCATGGCCTCCGCCAGCCCGCCGATCGCGTGACGCAGCGTGTCCGACCAGGGCCCATGCTCGCTTTCACCGGCAAACACGTTGTTGCCGTCCTCGTCGACCAGGCTCACGTGGATATGCAGGCCGGAGCCGGCATGCTCGGCGAACGGCTTGGCCATGAAGGTCGCCGCCAGGCCATTCTTCTTGGCCGCCGCCTTCACCGCGCGCTTTAGCAGAATCGCGTGGTCGCAGGCCAGCACCGGGTCGTCCACGTGTTGCAGGTTGACCTCGAACTGGCCCGGTGAGTACTCGGCCAGGGCTGCGCCGGCCGGAATGTTCTGCACCCTGCAGAAATTGTCCAGGTCGACCAGGAACGGTTCGACGTCGTCAAGGTCGTCGAAACTGCCAAACTGCACACCCAGCTGGTCCCAGTCGGAGCCGGCAATCTTCGGGTGGCGGGGCACGAACGTGTCGCCGTCATAGTCGATCAGGTAAAACTCGAGCTCGGTGGCCATCACCGGCGTCAGGCCCATGTCCCTGAACGGCTGCATGGCCTTGCGCAGCACATTCCGCGGGTCCAGGAAGTACGGCGTGCCGTCGAACTCCTGCAACTCCAGCAGGCACTGCGCGGTGGGCACGCTGGCCCAGGGCACCGGCACGAGAGAGCCCGGCACGGCCACCGAGCGGATATCCGGGTCGCCGTCATGCGCGCCATATTGCAGGCGCTCGGCGGCCTCGCCACGGGTATTCATCAGGGTGGTGGCGGCGCAGAAGTTGGCGCCTTTTTCGAACGGTTTCTCGAAGTCTTCCTGGGGCAGTCGCTTGCCGCGGACGATGCCGTTGATGTCGGCGGCGAACACGTCCATGAAGCGGGTCTCGGGATGGCTCTCCAGGAATTCCTCCAGTTCCTGCAGCAGGGGCTCCGGCGGCGCATCCACTTCACTCATGTGGGTTTCAGGTTCGTACTTCGTATTCTCGTATTCATCGTTCATGAATCACCTGGGGCGCGATTACCCCGATAGTTTCACCCAGGCCGACTTGGTCTGGGTGTAGCTCTTGTAGCTGTCGATGCACTTGTCGCGCGCATTGCCGGACTGCTTGTAGCCGCCAAATGGCTGGGTGAAGTCCGCGTTATCGAAGGTGTTCACCCACACCACACCGGACTGCAGCCCACGCACCAGCTTGAAGGCCTTGTCGATATCCCTGGTCCATAGCCCGGCGGCGAGCCCGTAGATGGTGTCGTTGGCGATCGCCAGCGCCTCGTCGACGGAGTCGAAGGGGATGACACTGGCCACCGGCCCGAAGATTTCCTGCTGCGCGATGCACATGCGGTTGTCGACATCGGCGAACAGCGTCGGATTCACATAGGCACCCGGCTCCAGCGCCTCCGGCGCATCACCGCCGAACACCAGCCGCGCACCCTCGCTGCGCCCGGTCTCGATCATGCCCAGCACGCGCTGCTGGTCCGCCTTGGTCACCAGCGGGCCCATCTTCGTGCCCGGGTCCAGCGGATCGCCGGGAACGTATACGCCCTGGCTCTCGGCGGTGAACCGCTCGATGAACTCGTCATAGATAGGGCGTTCGACCAGCAGCCGCGAGCCCGCCGCGCAGACCTCACCCATGTTGTCGAACACGCCGCCATAGGCCGCCTTCACGGCCGCGGACATGTCCGGCAGGTCGGACAGGAACAGGTGCGGCGACTTGCCACCGCACTCCAGGCCGACGTGCTTCATGTTCGACTGCCCGGCGTACTGCAGCATCAACTTGCCCACCGCGGTGGAGCCGGTGAATGAAATCTTGGCGACGTCGTTATGCAGCGCCAGCGCCTGGCCGGCCACCTCGCCGATACCGTTGACCACGTTGAACACGCCCGCCGGTCCGCCGGCGCGCACGAACAGCTCCGCCAGCCGCGCGCTGGTCAGCGACGATTGCTCGGCGGGCTTCAGCACCACCGAGTTGCCCGCTGCCAGCGCCGGTGCGAACTTCCACGCCGCCATCAGCATCGGGAAGTTCCACGGCGTAATCGCGCCCACCACGCCCAGCGGCTCGCGCAGCACCATGTGCAGCACATCGCTGGCCGTGTTGGTCACCGAGCCGTCGACCTTGTCGATGCACTCGGCCATGAAACGGATGGTCTCGCACACAAGCGGCAGGTCGACATTGATCACATCGCGAATCGGCTTGCCCATGTCCAGCGATTCCAGCACCGCCAGTTCCTCGGCATGCTCGGCCACGAGATCGGCAAAGCCGTACATCACCTTCATGCGCCGCCGCGGCGCCATCTTCGACCACGCCCCCGACTGGAAAGCGGCCATCGCCGATGCCACGGCGCGGTCGATATCCTTCACAGTGCCAGCCGACACCGCGGCGATCACCTCGCCGGTGGCCGGGTTGACCGTCTCAAAACGGCCGCCGTCCACCGAGTCGACCCAGTCGCCGTCAATAAAATGCCGCGTTTCCGGCTTCTCGACCGCCCGGCCGGCCAGCGCATGCCAGCGGTCTCGGTCGTGCTGGCGCAGTTCGGTAAAGCTCATGGTGAAACCTGGGTTTTCAGATGCGGTAATGATGCCATTTGTGGAGGGGGTTTTGTTGGGTTAGCGCGAAGCCCTCAGCGTTGGTGGTGGAGTGGGGGATTTTTTCCGCAGATTTCGCGGATTTCGCGAAGGGCGCGAAAGGGACCAGGGAGGGGTTTTCCTACGTGAGAACGGGTGAATGTCCGATACGTTGCGGATTCAAGACTGGTTAATCTGCGGATCACATCTTATTCGGGCGGAATTTGCCGGGCGCATGGCCTAAAATATTCATATTGAATAATCTCGAGGCGTATCGACAATGGCGACGACATCCCTGAGCCTGGGCCAGCACTGGGAGGAGTTCATCAAGCAGGAAATTGCCAGTGGGCGCTATACAACTGCCAGCGAGTTGGTTAGGGACGCGCTACGTGAGCTTGAGGATCGCGGCAGGCGGCTCGAAGCGTTACGTCATCACCTGGCGGAAGGCGCGGACCAGGCGGCCAGAAAGGACTTCGTCGAGGACTTTGATATCGAAAAGGTCATTGCGCGTGCCAAAGCGCGATCGTGACCCATGGAGTGAAGTTCACACCCAGGGCGGCTGCTGACCTGGAGGCGATTGCAGATTACACCATTGAAACCTGGGGGCTTCGCAAATTGGAAGCCTACATGCGCGCCCTGAATACCCGGATGGAATGGCTTGCCCAGCATCTGTTGGCAGGCCGGGAACGCAATGATGTTCATCCGGGCTACCGAAGCTTTCCTGAAGGCAGCCACGTGATTTTCTATATCGTCGGCACCGAAACCATCGAAGTTATCGGCATTCCCCACCAGTCGATGGATATCCCACCGGGCTGGGTCTGACGCCCTTACACGACTGATTACGGTGGTGGTCGATAACCGCCTCGCTTGTGACTTCGGCGTAGACTGGGTTTGCGGGTTGAACTGGATGTCTCGCTCCAGCCCGTAGAGGCCAACCAGAGGTTTGGTTTATTTCCGACCAGAAGCGGATATTAGGCGCTCCTTTAAACTCAACGTTAGCAATCAACTGCGATTATGTACATACCCCGCCATTTTAAGCAGCATGACCACGGCGCTATCGTCGAACTGATGCGCTCTTATCCTTTCGCAACGCTTGTTGTGCTTGCCGGCGACAACACGTCTGTCAATCATGTTCCACTCCTGGTTGACGACGCAGGGGATAGGGGGCTTGTGTTGAGAGGCCATGTAGCCCATTCGAACCCCATCTGGAGAACTGACGAATCAAGGTCATGTATCGCTGTTTTTAATGGCCCCAATTCGTATGTTTCCCCCAGTGCTTATCCAACCAAGAAAGAGCATGGCCGGGTCGTGCCCACGTGGAACTACACCGCAGTTCATGCGTCAGGCGCTATTGAATTCATTCATGATGCACGTTGGAAAACGACGTTTCTCGAGAGCCTTACGAATGAGCATGAGGCTGCTCAGTCCGAACCGTGGTCATTAGACGATGCCCCGGAGGACTTCATTCATCGACTCCTGGGGGCGATTGTCGGGTTTGAAATCCGCGTTGAGTCTATCGAAGGCAAATGGAAGCTGAGTCAGAATCAGCCAGCCAAGAACTACAACGGCGTTGTTGAGGCTTTATCTCGCGATGAGAGCGAATCGGCTCAAGAGATAGCGAGATTGATGCGGAACGGTCCATCCGGACGCTAACATTTGCCCGAACATGCCCCGTGGTCCGATTTGGTTCTGAACCCCTGTTGAGCCGAAACTTACCGGTTGGCCATGCTGCGAGTCAGGCGGCCGTCGCGCTCGGGCGAATCGCCGAACATGGTGGCAACGTCATAGCTGGCTGAAAGCAGCAGGCGCTCGCCCCTGTCGTTCTCGTCCAGTCGTACCAGAGAAACGCCTTTCATGATGGACTGGTCCTGTTTGGCATCCAGAAGCTCAACCGAAAACTGGCCGTCCGCGTACTTGCAGACGGGGCTTCTGCTCTCGCCCGTCGTGCCGCCGTACGAGAAGTTGTACCAGCGGCTGAAGTAGTCCTCGTAGCTGGGACAGATGCCATTGCCGACGCCATCGGCCATGGGCGCGCGGGTGACCTCCTCAAGCTCTGCGGATACGTCGATGAGAATATCGGGGTTGTCAGACTCAACCAGGCCTGCCGCGCGCAATTCCTGCACGACGGCAGCGCTCACATAGAGTTCAAGCTCGCTGACCAGGTCGGCGTCCCTGAATTCGGCGCGGCTTTTGAAACCATACGTTTTGTGCTGACTGATCTGCAGTTCGTCCTGGTAATCCGACTGAATCCTGGAGGTGCTGGTACAGGCCGTCATCCACGCGCATGCGGCAATGGGCAACATCACTTTGATTAGCTTGGTCACGAGATTCCTCCAGTCCAGTGGTTTCCGCTGAATCTGCCATTAGCGAACAATCTGCGCATGGTCAGACACGGTCATTTATCAGCATAGCATGCAACTCGTTGTTTTTTACGGAGCAACAGCTGAAACAGCCGAAGCAGAAAAGCGCGCCCGCCTGTGGCCGAAAACTGCTGTCTGGGAACGAGTATCCCGCAGGTGACGCGTGGTGCGCTTTGGGCTTGAGTGAGGGTTTCCTACATCAGTTCAGGCGCAACGCCGATATCCAGCGCGTGGTCTCTCATCTTCAGTGGCTAGTCGTCATGCCACGCTTCGCGTGTCGGCTCTACTTGATTCATATACCTGAACGGGTATATTTTGATGGAATATGTACTTAAGCCCATTCACTTGTCGGCTGACCGACCATGACCGGAGTGCTTGAAGTGAACAGCCTCACTACAGGAAAAGTTTTCGAGGATCTCGGCTTTACCAGGGAAGAGTCTGCGCACCTCGCACTGAAGGTGTTTCTTGGCGAACAGGTCAGGATATTCATCCGGCGCAACAGGCTGAGCCAGGCCAGAGCCGCCGCCCGCCTGGGTGTCCAGCAACCGAAGATCAGCAAGATTCTTAACGAAAACCTCGACGGAATGAGCATCGAGTACCTTGTCAAACTGGTCGCCCGGACTGGTGGCACACTCGAGTACTCGTTTACCCCACCAAAAAAGAATCGCCGCAGAAAAGACAATTCCCAAACATCGGCTACCTGAGACTCGCTACTCGAACTGTTAACGCAACGGTGGGCCCTCTGGGCAATCGGCGCTTCGATTGGTCGTAAGTCTTCCCAAGGTCTGAGTTTGCGCAACGATGCTCGTGTCAAGCGGGTTGTAGTCAAAGGTTATTGTCTGACAATCCTGAACCGTGACAGACAACGTTCCCCAGGCTAAAGCTTCGGCTTCACCGATGATGTTCCCATCCACCAGGGCAACGCCTTCATTCACGAACGCATCCACGGTGACGGTCTGTCCACCGGATCCTCCGAATCCGTATACCCACACAGGCTGACCCAGGTCATCAAAGCTGTTCCACATCAGCAATATGTTGCCTGGGCCGTAATGACTGATCCGGAGGTATTGACCATCGTTCTCCGGGTCGAACCAAAGCCCATCCAGCCCCGGGTGCAGGTTCGGAGTGGCTCGGTTATCGAACGCGCCCCTAAGACATTTGTTTTCCAGGCGCAGGTAGCCGCGGTTGTCGATCAATTCGCAGCTGGCTTCAGAGGTCTCAGACGGCTCCGGGTTGCCAAGGTTGCCCTCAGCTGAGGCCAATGGGAATCGAAAACGGTTCAGTTGCCTGATTCTCTCTACATCACCCGGGCGCGACGCGCCGCCCAACGCCCCGGCCACGCGATCCCCTGGGCCGTTGAACTGGCAACCACCGTCTGGGCTCTGGGAATTTGGCCGGACCGTGTTGTACCCCAGCGAGACAACTGACCCCTCGCAGGCGTAGGGCGAACTGATAATTGAGTTGCTGACCCTGGTTTCTGCCCCCGGCGTGGCTAACAGGTCATTTGCGAGGCAGCCGGTTTCATCGCCGAGCGCACCTTGATTGTTGCGCAGAACCCGGCCGTCAAAAATCGAAGTGTTGTTGATAATCAGGCTGCCCTCGTTCAGCACACCGGCACTTCCAAACACTTCACAGTCCGCCAGCGGAGTCTCGCTGTCATACAGCGACTCGGAAACCCCGTAAAGCGTATTGCCGGCGACTACGACATTGCGTAGCGTCATAGTGCCGCGATTAAGCAGCGTGGCACGGGCATCCTCCTGTCCAGGACTTCCCCAATCGAGACCTTGCCCCGGTGAGTTGTAGAGCAATGACACGCCCTGTAGGTCGGCTCGACCGTCGTTTGCGATGACGTCGGAGCCTCCGCCATTGCGGATCTCCAATTGCTCAAGGGTTAGCCAGCCGCCCGCATGAACCGAAAACCCACTAAACCCTTCAAGGTCGAGGACGGAGTTGTTTCCTTCAATGGTCAGCTGGCCCAAAACCTCACGCGCACCTGGCTCAACCGGAATAACCCCGAAGGTTCCGCCATAACGGCATGCCCGCCAACTCTCCACAAGAACCGTGTAGTGGCCACGTTCGGCCAACCGGACCACGGTATGGTGCCCCGGAAAGTCCGCCGCGTCACACAGGACCTGTACGAACCCATTCGCATCACCATCGTCAATGTCGATTATGCGTACAGGCAACTCGTCAGAACTGACGGAGAAAGCGGTTGAGATGAGCAATAGCACTAAAGTGAAACGTCCTGTAACCACTGCTGCACTCCTGATAATCGACTGTTGAAGTTTTGCCCATGTTATCAATCAAGGCTGAACTCAAGCTGAATTGCTGAAATGACTTGTTTGCCTTTGGCGAAAAGCGGACATTCGTGATCAGAGATTACCAATCCCCAGCCGGCGTCGCCCGCCGCCGTTCCGGCGCCCAGAACGGCCCCTCCACGACCTTTGCCTTTGCCATCTTGCGATTCCACTGCAGTTCGCGCTGGTAGTAGATCTCCACCTGCAGGTCTTCGCCGGGCTGGCCGTGCGGGGCCTCGACCGTGGCCAGGGCGATGTTCTTCTTGGCCGATGGTGACCACATGGCCGAGGTGACCCAGCCGATGGTCTTGCCTTTGGCGTCGAAGACGTAGGCGTTGTGGGCGGGTTTGTTGTCTTCGATGTCCAGGCGGGCGAAGGCGTAGCGCGAGCCTTCGGCTTTTTCGCGCAGCAGGGCGCGGCGGCCGTTGAAGAGTGGCTTGGTGAAGTCGACTAGCCAGTCCAGGCCCAACTCGAACGGCGAGCGAGTGTGGCCGGGGCGGACGGTGTGCATGGCGGGCATGAAGTCGACGCCGGCCAGGATGAAGCCGGCCTCGATGCGCAGCATGTCCAGGGCTTTTGAGCCGAGCGGCTTGATGCCGCGCTGCTCGCCGGCGGCGAACAGGCGGTCCCACAGTCGCTCGGCATGGTCGGGGTCGATCCACAGCTCGTAACCCAGGTCGCCGGTGTAGCCGGTTCGCGAAACGGTGAGTTCGGTGCCTTCGAAGTCGAAGTGGGCCAGGCCGAAGGGCGTCAGTTTTTCGATGCCGGGCAGGCCCATGTCACGCAGGATGGCATAGGACGTGGGGCCCTGGACGGCCAGCGCGGCCACGTCGTGGGTTTCCTCGGCGACCTCGACGTCGAAGCCCTCGGCATTCATCAGCAGCCAGTCGATCTGGTGTTCCTGCGAGCACAGGCGGTAGTCGCCGTCGCGCAGGTGGAAGACCGTGCCGTCGTCGATGACCTGGCCGTCGTCGTCGCACCACACGCCGTAACCGACGCGGCCGGGGCGGATTTTCTCCATGCGCCGGGTCATCAGGCGTTCCAGGTAGGGCAGGGCGTCGGCGCCGCCGATGCGGTGCTTGGTCATCGGCGTCAGGTCGAAGACGCCGCAGGCGTTGCGGCCGGCGAAGTATTCGTGGGTCTCGCAGGTGTAGGCGGGCACGGACTGGTAGTCGTACCAGCGCGACCAGACCTTGTTCTCGTTCAGCACGGCCTGGCGGCTGTGGAACGGGCTGGGGAAGACCTTCGTCCGGTAGTGATCGCGGTCGGAAATGTCGAAGGTCTTCATGCCTCGTCCTCCGTGGGTTCTGGAGTGCCAGTCGTGCCGGCGGCCAGGTCGCGGTCGACCACCCAGGCGGCGTTGCGGCCGGCGTTGCCCATGATGCCGCCGCCGGGGTGGCTGCCGGCGCCGCACAGGTAGAGGCCGTTGACCGGTGTGGCGTACTGCGCGGCGCCGGGTACCGGGCGCAGCATCATCGACTGGTCCAGCGTCAGTTCGGCGTGGTGCCAGTGGCCGCCGGCGTTGCCGAATTCCGCGGCCAGGTCCCAGGGTGAACGCAGTTCGTGGTGCAGCACCTGGTCGCGGATGCCGGGGGCGTATTGCTCCAGCATCAGCAGGCAGGCCTCGACCAGGTGGCGTCGCGCGCCGTTCCAGCCACCCTTCAGGTCGTGCGGGGCCCATTGCACGTTGGCGGAGAGCACGTGCTGCCCGGGCGCGGCCAGGCGGTTGTCGTGCAGGCTGGGGATCGTGATCTCCATGGCCGGCTGCGCCGAGAACTCGCCGTACTTGGCGTGGTTGAAGGCGCGCTCGACATAGTCCGGGTCCGGCGCAATGACCAGGCGCTGGCCGGTAAGGGCTTCATCCAGGCCGTTGAAGGCCGGCAGGCCGTCCAGCGCCAGGTGCAGCTTGGCCACGCCGCCTTTCGCTCGGATGTGCTTCACGCGGTGGGCGAAGCCAGCTTCCAGGCGCTGCAGGCCCAGAAGTTCACCCAGCGTGGTGCGCGGGTCGGCGTTGGAAATCACCACGTCGGCCGTGTGCTCGTCGCCGGTCTCCAGGCGCACGCCGCAGGCGCGGTCGAAGTCCATCATCACGCGGCGGACCGGGCAGCCGGTGCGGATGTCGGCGCCGGCTTGGCGAGCGGCGTCGGCCATAGCGGCGGTTACCGTGCCCATGCCGCCGGCGGGGATGGCGTAGCCCTGGTCGTCGTAGCGGTTCAGCAGGTTGAAGACGGTGTTGTTCGAGCGCGGCCCGGCGAAGGTGCCCAGCGTGCCGTCGAGCGAGATCGCGCCTTTCAGCAGCGGGCTCTCGAAGCGCTCGTTGAGCACGTCGTAGACGTTGATGCCGGCGATGCGCAGGAACTCGCGCATGTCGTCGCGGCCCAGGCGGCGGATGGCCCAACCGAGCTTGCCCAGTGCCAGCAAGTCGCCGCGGTCGCGGGTGCCCAGGCGCGGCGGCACCTGGCCGCGCAGATTGCGTAACAGGGCGGCGAAGCGGCCGAACTGGCGATCGAAGGTCTTGATGGCTTCGCGGTCGGCGTCGCTGGCGCCCGGGCCTTCCAGTTCGGCACCCAGGTAGCGTAGCCACTGGCCATCCGGGTCAAGGCCGACGGTGCCAAGACCCGTGGCGGCGTAATCCAGGCCGTGGTCGGCCAGTTTCATCTCGCGGGCGATGGCCGGGTCCAGCGCATGCAACAGGTGCGCGCCGGCGGAGACGCGGAAGCCAGGGGCGAACTCGCGGGTGATCGCCGCGCCGCCGACGCTGGTGGCGGCTTCGAACACGGTCACGTGATGGCCGGCGCGGGCCAGCGTGGCGGCGCAGACCAGGCCGTTGTGGCCGGCGCCGATGATAATGATCCTGCGGCCGCGGTCAGTCATCGGTCCAGCCCTCCGGCACCGTGTTCGGGCGGCGCAGGTCGCGCAGGATCTCGCGCGCGGCATTGGCGCCCGGCGCTGCCATCACGCCACCGCCCGGGTGGTTGGATGAGCCACACATATACAGGCCCTTTACCGGGCCGCGGTACTGCGCGTAGCCGGGAATGGGCCGGTTGAACAGCAGCTGGTCCATGGTTAGCTCGCCCTGGAAGATGTTGCCCTCGGTCAGGCCGACCTCGTTCTCGAGCTCGCGCGGGGTGCGCACTTCCACGTGCATGACCTTGTCGCGGAAACCGGGTGCGTAGGCCTCGATGCGGTTCAGCACGTTGTCGCTGAAGGCGTCGCGGTCGGCGTCGGTCCAGTCGCGGCCCTCGATCTTCGGCGGCACGTATTGCACGAACACGCTCATGAAATGTTTGCCCGGCGGCGCCATGGTCGGGTCGGTCAGTGACGGGATCAGCATGTCCAGGTAGGGCTCGCGCGACCAGTGGCCGTCTTTCCAGTCGTCATAGGCGCGTTCGAGTTTCTCGATGCTGTCGACCAGGTGCATGTCGGCGCAGAGCAGTTCGGTGTTGCCACGAAGGGCGGTGAACTCGGGCAGGCCATCCAGGGCGATGTTCAGCTTGCCGGACGAGCCGCGGATCTTGAAGTTGCGGCATTTCTCCAGGAACTCAGGAAGCAGGTCCTTCGGGTCCATGCATTCCAGGAAGGTTCGCGGCAGGGTCATGTTGGAGACCACGGTATCGGCGCGGTGCTCATCGCCGTTGGCCAGTGCCACGCCGGTGACGTGGCCGCCGCGCGTGGTGATTTGCTCGACACTGGCGCCAGTGATGGTCGTGCCGCCGTGGTCTTCGAAGCAGGCCTGCATGGCGTTGGCAATGGCGCCCATGCCGCCGCGCGCGAAGCCCCAGGCGCCGGCGGTGCCGTCGACATCGCCCATGGCGTGGTGCAGCAGAACGTAGGCGGTGCCCGGCGACATCACACCCATGGCCGAGCCGATGATGCCGCTGCCGGCCTTGGCCGCCTTGATCAGCGGGTTCTCGAAGTACTCGTCCAGGTAGTCGGCGATGCTCATCGTGTAGAAGCGCATCGTGTCGTAGATGGTGTCTTCGCCCAGGGCCCAGAGTTCGCGGCCGATGTGCAGTAGTTCCAGCAGGTCGCGCGGCTTGAACGAGGTCGGGTCCGGCGCGGTGCGCAGCAGGAACTGGCGGATGAAACGGCACTGGCGCATGACGTCGCGCTCGTAGCGGTGCAGCGCGTCGGCGTCGCGTGGGCTGTGGCGCTGGTATTCGCGCCGGCTGGCGTCCGGGTCGGTGTAGCGGCCCAGGTAGTCGCCGTCGCTGGAGAACGTCACCGAGCCGCCGTAGGGCACTACCTGCAGGCCGTATTTGGCCAGGTCCAGCGCGCGGTAGACCTCCGGGCGCAGCAGGCTGCACACGTACGAGCAGTTGGAGTAGATCCAGTCTTCATGCAGGTTGCGGCTGACCGAGGCGCCGCCAATCCAGTCGTTCTTCTCGACCAGCAGCACGTCCAGGCCGGCCTTCTGCAAAAAGGCCGCGTTGGCGATGCCGTTGTGTCCTGCGCCAATGACAATGGCGTCGTATTTTTTCATCGCCGTATTATGGCAGGATGAGCACGCCCGAAGGACACCCTGTTTGCGTGGAAACCCCGTTGATGAACGACAGTGATCTCCGCCGCCTGGTCGACGCCCAGCCCCCGATGCGCGCGCTGGACCGGGCGTTTTACGCCGAGCCGGCAATTTACGCCCGCGAACTGGAGCAGCTGTTCATGCGCAGCTGGCTGTACGCCGGCCACGTCAGCGAGATTCCGGCGCCGGGCGACTGGTTCCTGTACGAGCTCGACACCGAGTCGGTCATTATCGTGCGCGGACGCGACGGCGGCATCAACGCGCTGCTGAATGTCTGCCGCCACCGCGGCTCGCGCATCTGCGTGAAACCACGTGGTTCGTCGAAGCGCCTGACCTGCCTGTACCACGGCTGGACCTACGACCTGGAAGGCCGGCTGCGCGCCGCCGCGCACATGGGCGATGATTTCGACAAGGACGGCATCGCGCTCAAGCGCGTGGCCTGCCAGGTGGTCGCCGGCATGATCTTCATCAACTTTGCCGAAGAACCGTCCGACCTGGCCGCCGCCACGCGCGAGCTGAACGATTGCCTGGCGCCGTACCGGCTGGACCAGGCCAAGGTCGCACACCGCCAGGCCTGGTCCATGGCCGCTAATTGGAAGCTGGCAGTGGAGAACTACTGCGAGTGCTATCACTGCGCGCCCGCGCACCCGGAATACTCACGCGGCCACGCGCTGGCCGACCCGGAAGAGCGCTACGGCCCGCTGTACGAGCAGGTGATGGCGCGCGCGCCGCAGTGCGGCCTGCGCAACCCGCAGATCGAGCTGAAGTTCGCCGACGCGCCGGGCTTCGGCGCCGACGTGGTGTACACCCACTACCCGATGTGGAAAGGCCACGTGACCGGCAGCGAGGACGGCCGCCCGGTGGCACCGCTGCTGGGTGATATCAGCGACTATTACGGCGGCTGCGCCGACCTGCAGATCGGCCCCGTCACCTTTGGCCTGGCCTATTGCGACTACGTGGTGATCTACGCGTTCCGGCCGGTGTCGCACCAGCGCTCGGTGTGCGACATCACCTGGCTGGTGCGCGGCGACGCGGTCGAGGGCCAGGACTACGACCTGGCGCAGCTGACCTGGCTGTGGGATGTGACCACCGAGGCCGACAAGCGCATCATCGAGCGCAATGCCGAAGGCGTGAACTCGCGCTTTTATGAACCGGGGCCATTGTCGAAGATGGAAAAGTACGGCTGGGATTTCCTGTCTTGGTACCTGGCCACGGTGCGGCCGGCATGAGCGTGGCGACACTGGTTTTCGACCTGGACGGGACGATCAGCGATTCCAGCCCGGGCATCATTCGCAGCTTTAACCACGCACTCAAAGTGCACGGGTTCGAGGCCGCGCCGGAGGCCGCCATCGCCGCGGAAATCGGCCCGCAGATCGACAAGACCTTCCTGAAACTGGCCGATGGCCTGGAGCCGGCACGCGTGCCCGACATGGTGGTGACCTACCGCGAGCGCTACGCCACCACGGGCTACGCCGAGAACACGCTGTACCCGGGTATTTACGATGCCATCACCGGCCTGGCGGCGAGCGGCGTCACCCTGGGCGTTTGCACTTCCAAGCGCGAGGACCTGGCCATCAAGGTGCTCGACCACTTCGAGCTGCTGCAATGTTTCTCGTTCGTCAGCGGCGGTGACGTCGGCATCCGCAAGCAGGACCAGCTGCGCGACCTGCTGGCGGCGGGGCGGGTCGCGCCGGACGCCTGGATGATCGGCGACCGGGATATCGATATCGCGTCGGCGAAGGCGAACGGCCTGCGAGCGCTGGGTGTACGCTGGGGTTTTGGCGCACCGGGTGAACTGGAGCGCGCCGGCGCGGACCGTGTGGCCGCGGACGTGGGCGAGATGCTCGACATTGTTGCGGAGGCATAGGCATGGCAAAGATCGACTACAAGAAGGAACTCAAGCATCTCTACGGGCCCAACGCTCGCCAGGTTCAGTTCGTCGACGTGCCGGCCATGAACTACCTGTCGGTGGACGGCGTCGGCGAGCCCGGCGGCAAGGCCTACACAGCGGCGCTGGCGTCGCTGTACCCGCTGGCCTACACGCTGCGATTTGCCCTGCGCGATGAGGGCGTCGATTACGGCGTGATGCCGCTGGAAGGGCTGTGGTGGTCAGACGACTACACCGACTTCACGGAAAACCGCCGCGAGAACTGGCGCTGGACCATGATGATCATGCAACCGGACTGCGTGACCGGTGCGCACGTCGAGGTGGCCATCGACACCGTGCGGGCGAAAAAGAATCCGGCGGCGCTGGATCTCGTGCGGTTCGACGCCTTTGAAGAAGGCCCCAGCGCGCAGATCCTGCATATCGGGCCGTTCACAGAGGAAGGCCCGACCATCCAGAAAGTCCACGCCGCCATCGAGGCCGACGGCCACACCCTGGCCGGCAAGCACCATGAAATCTACCTGAGCGACATCCGTCGCGCGGCGCCGGAGAAGTGGCGCACGGTGATTCGCCAGCCGTATTCCTGACCGGCGCTGTCATCGTGTTGCGCCGGCGGCTTGATTAGCGCACCGGACCTGTAAGAGGATGCTCCCTCGGCTCAAGCAGGAGACAACAGGACAATGGCGAACAAAATCCGTATGGGCATGGTCGGTGGCGGCCCCGGCGCGTTTATCGGCGCGATTCACCGCATGGCGGCCGAGATGACCGGCGACATCGAACTGGTGGCCGGCGCGTTCAGCCGCGACGCGGCGGCCTCGAAGGCCTTCGGCGTCGAGCTGGGCCTGGACCCGGAGCGCGCCTACGGCAGCTTCGACGAGATGTTCGCCGCCGAGGCCGCGCTGCCGGAAGACCAGCGCATGCAGTGCGTGGCCATCGTCACGCCGAATGATTCCCACAAGCCCATCACCTGCGCCGCGCTGGCGGCCGGCTTCCACGTGATGTGCGACAAGCCGGCGGCCGGCAACCTTGAAGACGCGCTGGCGATGGAAAAGGCGGTCAAGGCCAGCGGCCTGCTGTTCGGCCTGACCCACACCTACACAGGCTACCCGCTGGTGATGGAAGCGCGTGAGCGCGTCGCCCGCGGCGAGCTGGGCAAGATCCGCCGCGTAGCCGTCAGCTACCTGCAGGACTGGATGTCGCGCGAATCCGACAACGGTTCCAGCAAGCAGGCCACCTGGCGCAGCGACCCGGCGCGCTCGGGCGAGTCCGGCGCCTTCGGCGACATCGGCACGCACGCCTTCAACCTGGTCGAGTTCATCACCGGCGAGCGCTTCACCGAGGTGGCCGCCGACATGCGCGCCGTGGTGCCCGGCCGCAGCATCGACGACGACGGCCAGGCCATGTTCCGCCTGGCCGGCGGCGGCGTGGGCCTGCTGTCCGCCAGCCAGGTCTGCACCGGCTCCATCAACGCGCTGAAAATCGAAGTCTACGGCGAAGAAGCCAGCCTGTTCTGGTTCCAGGAACAGCCCAACACCCTGACCATCAAGCGCCGCGGCGAGCCCGAGCAGGTGCTGCACGCCAACACCCCGTACCTGTGCGACGCCGCCCAGGCCGTGGCGCGCACCCCGGCCGGTCACCCGGAAGGCTACATCGAGGCGTTCTCCAACCTCTACAAGGCTTTCGCCGCTGATCTGCGCGCCTACCCGGCCACGCCCGAGCAGCCCGCCTATGCCACCATCGACGACGGCGTTGCTGCGCTGCGGTTTATCCGGGCGTCGCTGAACAGTTCGGCGAATGGGTCGGCGTGGACCGCGCTGGGGGACGCGTGAGGAGGTAGGAGGGAGGAGGTAGGAGTGATGACGTCACTTATCGGCGTTTTCCTGCACGCTGGCCTCCTCCCTCCTCCCTCCTCCCTCCTCCCTCCTCCCTCCTCCCAAAAAGTAACTTTTCCTCCGCGCTTACGTCACAATGTAAGAGGGAGGGGAATCCATGACAGATACCGCACTCGCGGCCGTTGGGCTGCGCAAGTCTTTTGGTGACACCGTGGCGCTGGATGGCCTGGACCTGGCCGTTCCGAAAGGCGCCTTCTTTGGCCTGCTGGGTCCCAATGGTGCCGGCAAATCTACGTTCATGAGCCTGGTGACGGGTTTCCAGGATGCCGATGGCGGGCAGTTTTCGCTGTTTGGCGAGGTGCTGGACCCGGCGGATACCGGCCAGAAACTGCGGATCGGTTTCGCGCCGCAGCACATCGCCCTCTACAAAGAACTGAGCGCGGAGGCCAACCTGGCGTTGTTTGGGCGGCTGTACGGGCTTTCCGGACGCGGCCTTGATCAGCGCGTTGAGGCGGCGCTGGAACTGGCGCGGCTGATGGACCGGCGCGGCGACCGGGTGAAGACCTTTTCCGGCGGCATGATGCGCCGCCTGAATATCGCCGCGGCGCTGCTGCACGAACCGGAACTGCTGCTCTGCGACGAGCCCACGGTGGGTGTCGACCCGCAGTCGCGCAATGCCATTTTTGAGACCCTGCTGGAACTGAAATCGCGCGGTATGACGGTGATCTATTCCACCCACTACATGGAAGAGGCGGAACGGCTGTGCGACCGCGTGGCGATTATCGACCACGGTCGCATCCTGGCCGAGGGCGATATCGACGGCCTGCTGGAAGGGCTGCCGGCGGTGAACGCGGTGCGGGTGCGCGGGGGTGAGCTGGACGAGGCCGCCGTGGCGGCGCTGTCGCAGTTCGGTGCGGTGTCGGTCAGCGAACGCGCGCACCACCTGGTGCCCGGCGAGGGTTTCCGCCTGTCGCGTTTCCACGTCTGGGCCGAGGGCGAAGGCCTGGAGCCCCGTGATGTGATCGTCGAGCGGCCGACGCTGGAGCACCTGTTCCTGCAGCTGACCGGCCGGGAGTTGCGCGAATGAGGGCGGTGATGGCCCTGCTGGGCAAGGAATACCGCCTGTTCTTCGGGGACAAGGCGTCGATCCTGCTGACGTTCCTGGTACCGTTCGTACTGATCTACATCTTCGGCAATATCTTCTCCGGTGTCGGTGATGATGACGGCGGCATTGGCGCGAAGATCACGGTCGCGGCGCTGAACGCCTCCGGCGAGGCCGGCGGTGACGCGGTCATCGAGGCCATGGCGGCCGAGGACAGCCTGCGCGTGCTGCGTGGCCTGGAAGACGAGGAAGGCAACCTGGCGCCGTTCACGCCGGAGAGCATTCGCCAGGGCATCGTCGACCGACGTTACAACTTTGCCGTGGTCGTGCCCGAAGACTACCTGGCCGAGGACGGCATCGGCGTGCTCATCGAATTCATTTCCAACCCGCGCAACCAGATCGAGTCGCAGGTGGTGAACGGCCTGGTGCAGAAGTCGGTATTCATGAAGCTGCCGCAGCTGCTGGCGCCGCAGGCGGATGCCTGGCAGGAGGACAACATGGGCCTGTCACAGACGGTCGTGTTCCGCGAGGGCCTGGCCGCGCTGCTGAACGAGTCCATCGACGACCCCGCCTTCCATGTTGATCCTGACGACATGACCTTCGGCGCGCTTCTGGATGGGTTGATGGATGACGGGTCGTCGGCTGCGACCGGGCCGGACCCGACGGATGGCGAAACCAGCGCCGGCGCGGGTACGGAAGCGAGTTCGACGGGCCTGGATTCCATCTTCAATAACCTGCTCACCATCCGCGAGGACCAGGTCTACGGCAAGGAGGTCAGTAACCCGCACCTGACCCGCATGATCGGCGGTTACGCGCTGATGTTCCTGCTGTTTGCGACCACGGCCTCGGCGGCGTCGCTGTTCGAGGAGCGACGCGAGGGCATGTTCCTGCGCCTGCTGTCGATGCCGGTGAAGCGCACGCATATCCTGTGGTCCAAGTACCTGTTCAATACCTCGCTGGGCGTGCTGCAGGCCCTGACGCTGTTTATCGCATCGTCATTCCTGTTCGATATCGATGTCTGGTCGCACGTTCCGACCCTGGTGCTGATTTGCGTGCTGGCGGCATCGGCCTGCACCGCGTTCGGCATGGTGCTGGCGGCGGTGTGTTCCACGCCGCAACAGACGCAGGGCATTGGCACACTGCTGATCCTGGGCATGACCGCCATGAGCGGCGCCTGGGTGCCGCTACAGTGGATGCCGCCGCTGATGCAGGCCATCGGCAAGTTCAGCCTGGTCTACTGGGGCATCGAGGCGTTCCGCGGTGCGCTGTGGGAAGGCCTGGGCGTGCTGCAGCTGGCGTGGCCATGGCTGGCGGTGCTGACGGCCTATTCGGTGGTGCTGCTGGCCATCGCGGCCTGGCGCTTTCGTGTCGGCGGTATGTTCCGCTGAACGCGCGGTGATCAGACGGCGAAATCACCCAGCTGGGGGCGCTGCAGCCAGTTGCTGTCGCGCCACGCCGCGCCACGGTTGGCAAAGTGCATGGTGAACGCCATGCGCGATCGGTCGGAGCGGTTGACCGCGCTGTAGTGCGGCAGGTGATCGCTGAATAGCACCAGTGTGCCGGCCGGGACTTCCAGGGCCCGGGCCTGCTCGGTAGTGGGCCACGGCGAAGGGTCCAGCGACCGAAGCCGGCCGCAGCGGCGTTCCCAGTCCACTTCATGGGTTTCCCGTAGCGGACCGAGATGGCCGCCCGGCGCCACCCACAGGCAGCCGTTGTCGCGGTCGGCATCCTCCAGCGCCACCCAGGCGCCGATCACGCCGGGCGGGCCGGCGTCCAGGTAGGTGGCATCCTGGTGCCAGCCGACCTCGCCGCCGATTCCCGGCTGCTTGAAGATCACCATGGTCTGCACCAGCACCGGTTGGTCATGCCCCAGTTCCCGCAACACCCGCCCCAGCAACGGCTGGCGGCAAAACGCGCCGAACGCCGGGTCCAGGTCATGCAGCGCATGGCCGATCTTGTTGATGGCCCGAGCTTTGGGCCGCGTCAGTCGCCCCTGCGCATCCACCGCGCCTTCTTCCAGGAAGCAGTGAACGGCCTCGGCAGAGTCAAGAAAGTAATCATCATTGGCGGTGTCACGATCCACCGTGCTGAACACCGTACGATGCGCATCGGCATCAAACCGGTCGACGATGCATTCCGCCGCTGCCCGAAGCCGCGCAAGCTGATCATCGCCAAACGCATTCTCCAGCACGATGTAACCATCGCGCCGAAAAACCACCCGGCTCGCCACGTTACGCGTCACGCGTCACGCGTCACCGACGTCACGGCTTGAGGACGAGCTTGCCGAACACGCCCGCGTCAATCCAGCCACGGTTGCGGTCGCCGTCCACGGGCTCGATCTCCATGTCGCCAACGAAATGCTCGCGGCCTTCGCCGGGGACATCGGCATCGCAATAGGCGACCATGAAGCCGAGTTCCTTGCCGGCCGAGAGCGTGACCGGGCGTGCCGGGGTCTCGCCGGTGGCGTAGCTGTCCTTGAAGTTGCTGCCGTAGACGGTGATGCGCACTTCCCAGTAAACGTACTTGCCGGCGTCGTGGCTGCGTTGCCAGCGTGACAGGATGTGATCGGGGAACACGCGGATAAACTGCTTGCCCGCGGCTTCGTCTTCCGGCGACCGGAACGGGCCGGTGTCGACGGCCTGGTTATCCAGCCCGACGTGATAGGCGAAGGCGTTGTAGTTGAACTGGTGATCACCGTTGCTGTCGTCCTCGTCGACGAAGATCTCCAGCGTGTCGTCTTCCCAGTAGTGGTCCAGTGGATCGGGGTGCGAATCGAGCAGGACATCGTCGGTGATCTGCGCCAGCAGGTACAGGTGGTCACGGGTCCAGACCACCTTGTAGCGGCCGGAAAAGTCGTCCGATGAGGGCATGTCACCCAGCATCAGCTTGTCCATGGGCCGCCAGGCTGCGGCTTCCCAGGCCGGGTCGGACGGGTCGCCGTCAACGATCGGCGCCTCCTTCGCGAACGGCGCCTGCAGCGTCATCCGGGTGCTGGCGGCCTGGCCGGTGCCGGTTGCGAGCAGGGTCGCGACGGCCGCCATAAAAGCGACCGCAGTTTGGCTGTTCATGTCTCACTCCTCCTCCCGTTCGCCCGCAGAAAGTCCCGCGTGGCTTCAACGGCCTGTTCGATCACCTGCTCAACCGACACGCTGACATCGATGTCGATGACATCCGGCTCAGCGTCAGTCGGGTCCAGGTCGTGATACTGGCTGGCCAGCAGCGCGGGTGGCATGAAGTGCCCGGTCCGCGCGGCCATGCGCGCCGCGATCACATCCTGTTCGCCATGCAGGTGCAGGTACAGCACAGGGTAACCCAATGTCCGCATGCGGTCACGGTGAATGCGGCGTAAGCCGCTGAAAGCCAAGGCGCAATCGTTGCCGGTGCGCAGGGCTTCCCCGACCACGGCGCACAGGCGGTTCATCCAGGGTTCGCGGTGTTCGTCGCTCAGGGGTTGGCCGGCCGCCATGCGCGCAATGTTTTCCGGTGGGTGGTGGTCATCGGCTTCGACCCAGCTCATGTCCAGGATGTCGGCCAGGGCCCTGGCGACCGTGGATTTGCCGCAGCCACTGACGCCCATGCAGGCGACCAGGATGGGTTGACGTGCGCTCATGCTCGGGGCAGCCGGACGTCGACGGTGTAGTGGCGGCCGGGCTCGATGTCGCTGATGATGGCGTCATCGCAGGCCACGCCATTCACCGTGACCCGGGGGTGCCGGATGCCGTCCTGGCGCTGATAACTCACCTCGAAATCGGCGCCCCGAAAACGCCGGAGTGCACGGGCACTTTCCCAACCCGAGGGCAATTGCGGTGCGACACGCAGCCCCTGGTCGCAGCCACGCAGGCCGAACAGGTCCTCGACCAGGATCCGGTACAGCCACGGCGCGGTGCCGGTGTTGATCAGTTGGCTGGAACGCCCGGCGGTGCGGGGGTGCAGCTCATACGCGCCGCGATAGTAATTGGGCACGAACACCGGCAACTGGCCGCGTTGCAGCCGGTCTTCGGTATCGGGGCCGGGCAGCATGCGCCGCAGCGTGGCGAAGGCGCGGTCCGGCTCGCCGATGGCGTACAGCGCGCGGACCCAGAACGCGGCGGCATGGTTGTAGACAGAGCCGTTCTCCGCCGAGCCGGGGTGCTTCTGCGTCAGCCGGCCGATGTGCTCGTGCATGCGGGTGTACGGCGGCCCCAGCATCGTGGTGCCGTAGGGCGTATCCAGGTGCTTCTCGACGGCGGCCAGCATGGACGCCTGCTGGTCGGCACTGGCGATGCCCGCCAGCAGGGCCCAGCTCTGGGCGTTCAGGTAGATTTTGCCCTCGTCTTCGCTGGCCACGCCGAAGGGGCGGCCGTCGTCGGTGATGCCGCGGGCGAACCAGCCGCCGTCCCACAGGTGTTCGCGCACGGCGCGGACGCAGTCGTCGGCCAGCGTGTTCATGGTCGCGGCGGTATTGGTGTCGCCGGTGCGTCGGCAGATCGACGCCCAGGTCTGCAGCGCGAATGCGGTGGCCATGGTCAGCCAGCCGGATACGCCGCGGCCGGCCGGGCCCACCATGTTCATCGGGTCGCACCAGTCGCCCTGGGCGATCAGGGACAGGCCGCGTGCGTCGCGGTTGTCGGCCAGCCAGTGCATCGCGGTGCTCACGCGCTCGCCGACGCTGCGCGCGGGGCCCTCCGTGGCGGAGATAGGCTCGTCAAGAAAGGCCGTGTCGCCAGTCTCGTCCAGCCAGGCCTCCAGCACCAGCGGCACCCAGCAGGCATGGTCGGTGTGCGGGACCTGGTTGATGTAGGTGAGCTCGGCGTCGGCGTTCAGCAGGATGCCGTCGGGCATGGCGCCGCTGGCTTCCTGCTGCGCCAGCGCGTGGCGCAGGGCCTGGCGCGTCGCACCCGGGTCGACGTAGGCCATGCCCAGCGCGTCCTGCAGGTAATTGCGGGTTTGTGGGTCAGTGGTCAGCCGGTTGGTCTGGCCCTGGTAGTGGACCTGGCGGGGCAGCCAACGGTTGGCGAAGGCGTCCAGTTCGGCGTCCGGGCTGTGCATCTCCAGCGTGCCGCGACCGCGGGCCTGGTAGGCCCGCAGGCTTTCGGCGGCCTGTTCGAAGCCGCCGTCGCACAGGTAGCGCTCGCCCAGGGCCTGGATGTCATCCGCGGTCTTCGCCGGGCCGAACAGGAACCGGAATGATCTGGTTTCTCCGGGCTCGAGGGTCAAGCGGTAGTGCAGGGCGGCGAGCGGTGTTTCGTAGATGGCGTCGCCGTTTTGCAGCCCGCCGCGGGTGACCGCGTCCGGCGCATGCAGGCCGCCTTCGCCTTCGAAGGGCTCGCGCGCGGCTTCCCAGCCGTTCGGCGCTGTGCCGGGGAGCAGGAAGGTCAGGTCTTTCATTTCCCGGACTTTCGGCCAGTCATCCAGCTTCTGGTAAGGCGTCACGCAACGCGCCACCAGCGCGCCCAGTGCCGGGTCCCAGGCCGCCGACTGGTTCATCCAGCTCATGTAACCGACGGTGAAATACGGGAACAGCGACAGCCGCCGCGCCCGGTCGCCGGGGTTGCTGACCGTGATGGTCCACAACTCGACCACGTCGTCGGCTGGCAGGGCCAGGGTCATGTCGACCTCCACACCCAGGTTGCGAACCCGCCATTGGATGTCGGCAGAGCCGGCCGAGAACAGGAAGTCTTCCGGCGGTCGCCGCACCGGCTCATGGGGCGCGGAGAAGAACGCACCGTCGTCGTCGTCGCGGACGTAGACGAAGCGGCCCGGCTGGTGCGGATAGGGCGGTTGCTCCGGCTGCAGGAAGGTCTTTGCTTCCAGGTTGGGGGCGTACGAGTAACGCGCCGGCTCCGGCTGCATGTGCCGGGCGTCGACATGGCCACGACAGTTGGCCTGGACCACCAGGTGCGGGTTCCACAGGTAGGCCGTGGCCCGTGGCATGGCCAGCGGGCAAGTCAGTTCAACGCGGCCGTCGGCGTCCGGCCGGACCGGGTCAGGTCGCGTCATCGGCACGGGCGTCGAGCTCATCCTGGATCTTCTGCAACTGCGGGCCGGTCAGGTTGTAGAACGAGATGACCACTACGGCGAGCAAGGCGAACGCGCCCGGGATGGCCGTCTGCAGCAGGTTGATGCCGGCCTGCGAGGCGCCGCTCTGGGCCTCCTTGGCGATGTAGCCAATCGCTGCCAGGATCCACAGCATGCCGGCCGAGCCCAGCGAGCCGCCCAGTTTCTGCGCAAAGGTAGCAGCGGAGAAGGTCATCGCGGTGGCGCGGCGGCCGTTCTTCCACTCGTTATAGTCCGCGGTGTCTGCATACATGGACCAGGTCAGCGGCGATTTCGGCCCCAGCGCCAGGCTGATCAGGATATTCAGCGTGAACATCGCCCAGATCATGTCCTTCGGCACAAAATAAAACAGCACCGACAGCCCGCCGACCGTGCCCATCAGCAGCATCAGCAGTTTCGCCTTGTCGATGTAGCGGGTCATGACCGGGGCCAGCACCGCGCCGGCGGCGTAGGCGATCATTTGCCAGAACAGGTAGCTGGAGAGCAGGTCGGGCCGCTCCACGTAGTAGTGGAAGTAGTAGTACGCGGAGCCGGCACGCATGGTGAACGTCATCATGATCACCATGGCCAGGATGAACAGGATGATCCACGGGCGGTTGCCGAGCAGGTCCTGGATGTCGCGCAGCGGGTGCGTGGGCGCCTGGCTGGCCGGTGGCTCGATACGCTCGCGGGTGGTGAAGAACGTCACTGCGAAGATGATCGCGGCCAGTGCGCCGTAGAGCACCAGGGTCATTTGCCAGCCACGGATCTCGTTGCCGCCGCCAAAGTACTCCACCAGCGGCAGCGTGTACTTGTTGACCAGTGCGCCACAAGTGAAAGCGAAGATGAAGCGCGCGCTGATCAGCGTGGTGCGCTCCTGGCTGCTGGCGGTCATCACGCCGGACAGCGCCGAGTAGGGCGTGTTGAGCATGGTGTAGAACAGCATCAGCACGGAATACGTCGCATAGGCCCAGACCAGCTTGCCGCCTTCGCCCAGGTCCGGCGTGGTGAAGGTGAGCACGCCGGCGGCGGCCATGGGCAGCCCGCCGAACAGCAGCCAGGGGCGGAACTTGCCCCAGCGAGATTTCGTGCGGTCGGCGATGGCCCCCATCATCGGGTCGGTGAAAGCATCGATGATGCGGGTCACGAAGATCATGGTGCCGGCTGCGGCGGCCGAGATGCCGAAGACATCGGTGTAGAACGCCGCAATAAACGAGGCGATGGTGGTCCAGTAGAAGTTGAAGCCGAAGTCGCCGAGTCCGTAGCCGAGTTTCTCACCCCAGCCGAGCCGGGCCTGGCGGCCGGTCGCGGCGGTGGGGCCGGGTGTGGGGTTTGCCCCCTGAGCCTGTTGATTCATTGTGTGTTTTGCTCCTTTTGGGCTATTCTGCCTCAACTTCGACGAATAATGACAGCGTTGGTCAATCAGGCCGGACGACCCGTGTGCCGGCTTTTTTGTTTCCAAACGCGATAAACACTGGAGAACGACGTTGAATTTCACCCGTACGATGCTTTTCGCTGCAGTTTCCACGATGTTGATGACGGCGTGTGGCCCGTCCGAGCCCGCTGGCGAGCCCCAGGCTGCCGCCGAGGCTGAGCCGGCGGCAACCCAGCCGGCGGTGGAAACCACTACGCCGGTTGAGCAGGCCGGCGCCGGGATTGACGCCGACAACTGGCCGGCGCAGTCCTCGCCGTTCCAGCGCGACCCCGCCATGGAGGCCGAGATCGAGGCCTTGATGGCGAAAATGACACTGGAGGAAAAGGTCGGGCAGGTGATCCAGCCGGACATCGCCTCGGTGACCCCCGCGGATGTGAAAAAGTACCACCTGGGCTCGGTGCTCAACGGCGGTGGCTCGGCACCGCAGGGTGACCTGCGCATCGAGCCGCAGGCCTGGCTGGACCTGGCCGATGAATTCTGGGATGTGTCCACCGACACGTCCGACGGCTACCTGGGCATTCCCGCCATCTGGGGTACCGATGCCGTGCATGGCCATGGCAACGTCACCGGCGCGACGCTGTTCCCGCACAACATCGGCCTGGGCGCCGCCAACGACCCGGAGCTGATGGAGCGGATCGGCGAGATCACCGCGCTGGAGATGCTGGCGACCGGCATGGACTGGACCTTCGCGCCGACCATCGCCGTGGTCCGCAACGATCGCTGGGGGCGGACCTACGAGGGCTATTCCGAAGACCCGCGCATTGTTGCCGAGTACGCGCCGCGAATCATCACCGGCATCCAGGGCCGGCCGGGTGACGACGACTTCCTGCGCGACGGACACATGATTGCCACCGCCAAGCACTTCGTTGGCGACGGCGGCACCGTCAACGGCC
The DNA here is from genome assembly GCF_008725655.1 of Marinihelvus fidelis. NCBI lineage: Bacteria > Pseudomonadati > Pseudomonadota > Gammaproteobacteria > Chromatiales > Wenzhouxiangellaceae > Marinihelvus > Marinihelvus fidelis. Next base: position 188,650 of record NZ_VYXP01000007.1, read on the forward strand.
ATGACCAGGGCAATAACGTGGCCACCGAGGCCGAACTGCGCGATATCCATGCCGCCGGCTACCCGCCGGCCATCGCCGCCGGCGTGCAGACCGTCATGGCGTCGTTCAACAGCTTCCACGGCCGCAAGCTGCATGGCTACGACGCGCTGCTCACCGACGTGCTGGTCGGGCGCATGGGCCTGGACGGCTTCGTGGTGGGTGACTGGAACGGCCACGGCCAGGTGGCTGGATGCAGTAACACCGCCTGCGCGCAGTCGTTCAATGCCGGCCTGGACATGTTCATGGCGCCGGACAGCTGGAAGGGCCTGTACGAGAACACGCTGGAGCAGGTCCGCTCGGGCGAGATCAGCATGGCGCGCCTGGACGAGGCCGTGGCCCGCATCCTGCGGGTGAAGTTCCGCGCCGACGTGTTCAACGCCGGGCGGCCGTCCTCGCGTGATCGCGCCGGTGATTTCGAGCTGCTGGGTGCGCCGGCGCATCGAGCCGTGGCCCGCGAGGCCGTTCGCAAGTCGCTGGTGCTGCTGAAGAACGCCAACGGCGTGCTGCCCATCGCCGCCGATGCCACGGTGCTGGTGGCCGGCGACGGTGCCCACGACATCGGCAAGCAGTCCGGCGGCTGGACCCTGTCCTGGCAGGGCACCGGCAACCAGAACTCGGACTTTCCCAATGCCACGTCCATCTACGACGGCTTCGCCGAGGTGCTGGCCGCGAACGGCGGCCGCGCGGTGCTGAGCGAGAGCGGCGACTGGGAAGAGAAGCCGGACGTCGCCGTGGTGGTCTTCGGTGAAGACCCGTACGCCGAGGGCGTGGGTGACCGCAAGCACGTGGACTACGTGCCGCACGACGGCCTGGAGCTGCTTCGCCGCTTCCGCGAAGACGGCATTCCCGCCGTCGCCGTGTTCCTGTCCGGGCGGCCGATGTACGTGAATCCGGAACTGAACGCGTCCGATGCTTTCGTCGCGGCCTGGCTGCCGGGTGGCGAAGGTGCGGGCATCGCCGACGTGCTGGTGGCCGCTGCCGACGGCGCGCCGGCCCACGACTTTACCGGCCGGCTGTCATTCAGCTGGCCGCGTGACCCCGAACAAGTGGAGGTCAACGTGGGCGATGCCGACTACGACCCGCTGTTCGCCTACGGCTTCGGACTGTCCTACGGCGATGAGGGCGCATTGGCGGCGCTGCCGGAAGATGCCGACACGGTGGCCGCGAATATCGGCGAGCTGATGGCGTTCGGCGACCCCGTGGGCACCTGGGAGCTGGCCCTGCAGGATGACGGCCGCAACCGCGTTCACGACAGCCGCGGCGCCAGCCACGGTGGCAACGTCAGCGTGCAGCCCTTCGACGACGAGGTGCAGGAAGACGCACTGCGCGTGACCTGGACCGGCCCGGCGGCGCTGGTCATCGAGGGGCCGTCGCGTGATTTCACGGGCATGCAGGGCGCCGCGCTGGAGATCACCTTCTCCATGCAGTCACTGGGTGACGCCAATATGAGCGTGGGCATGCACGATGGCAGCTACAAGTTCCGCGAGATGGATGTCTCCGGTCCGGCGGCCGGCATGGTCGGCCAGGGCTGGCAGACCCAGCAAATCGACCTGGCCTGTTTTGGTGGCCAGGGCGTGACCCTGTCCGACCTGACGGCACCCTTCGTGCTGACGGCCACGGGGCCGGCGGAAGTATTGCTGAAGTCGGTGCGGGTGGTGGAGAACGCGGCGGCCGGCGACTGCTGAGCCATCGGCCTGGGTGTCGGCGCCGTCAGTCCGGTGCTGGCCCCGTTGAATCGCGCAGCACCAGTGCCGAGTCCAGCACGTGGGCGTTGTTTTCCATGCCGGGGTTGGTGACACGGTCGATCAGCAGTTGGGCCGCGGTGTGGGCCATGTCTTCCATGGGTTGCCGAACGGTGGTCAGGCCGGGCGTCAGCTGGCCTGCCAGTGGAATATCATCAAAGCCGGTGACCGACAGGTCGCCGGGAACGGAGACGCCGGCCTCGTGGGCGGCGCGGATCACGCCCGCGGCCATGTGGTCATTGGCGCAGACGATCGCGGTCGGCCGGGGGTTCAACCCAAGCAGTTCCTTGCCGCAGCGGCGCCCCGATTCGAACGCGTTATCGCCCACCGGCGCCGCCATGCTTTCCAGCCCGGCGGCCGCCATGCCATCAAGGTAGCCCCGGTAGCGGTTGCCCATGGCCTTGTGATCGGGGTGCCCGCGTACGTAGGCGATGCGGCGATGCCCCAGCCCTTCAAGGTGCTCGATGAGCTGGCGGCTGATGTGGCGGTCGTTGGTGTCGACCGACCAGCCCGCGTCGCCTTCGTCGGCTTTTGACAGCACGACGCTGGGAACGCGCAGTTCATCCAGCAACTCACGTACGCCAGCGCCGTCAGATATGGGCGGCGTTAGCAGCAGGCCATCAACGCGGCGGCTGGCCGCCAGTTCACGGATCTCGCCCAGCAACGCCTCACCCTTCTCATTACATGGGTGAATCAACAGCTCGTAATGGCGGTCGCGACAGGCGTCCAGCACACCGGCCTGGACACGGCTGGCATAGCTGGAGTTCTGCTGGTAGACCAGCCCCAGCAGGTAGGTTCGCTTGCCTGCCAGGCGCCGGGCCGAGGCATTGGGACGGTAGTCGAGGGCCACGATGGCCTGCTTGACCCGGTCGCGGGTGGCGTCACGAACCAGCGGCTCACCATTGAGCACCCGGGACACGGTCTTGATGGAAACGCCGGCCTCGCGGGCGACATCGTCGATGGTGGCTTTGGACACCGATGAGCATCCTCGAACAATATAGTGGCGCTAGGTATACCACATCCTTCACGCCCTGTTCGCAGGCGATGAGCTACAAAGGTATGCGCCAAGCGCTTGATTTGAGATAATAGGCGGCTTTCCTGACCACTTTGAAAATGTCCCTGGGGGGAACATGAACTTTAAGACCCTGTCCGTTGCGGCACCTTTTGTGCTGTCACTCGTCCTGCCGCTGAGCGCGGTGGCCAATGATCGCCTGGTAATGAAGAACGGCGACACCATCACCGGTGAAATTTCCAAGATCGTCGATGACGAAGTCTGGATCGATCCCGGCTACGCTGATGAGTTCGCGGTTGATATCGCCGAGGTCGTGAGTGTGCACACAGACCAGCCCTTCGAGATCGAGCTGCCGAACGAGGAAATCGTCAACGGCCAGATCGAGCTGACTGATGCCGGTGAGCAGGTCGTGATCATCGATGGCACGGCCCGCCCGGTCTCGCTGGCCGACATTGCCCGCGCCGAGGAGCCCGAGCCGTACTACGACTGGAGCGCGACGGTGAACTTCAACGCCACCGACAACTCCGGCAACACCGACTCCTACAACACGCTGCTGTACGGCGCCGGCATGTTCAAGCATGGCGACCACCGTCACACCGGTGACCTGACGTTTGCGCGCGAAGAGATCGACGGCAACCAGACCAAGGACCAGGACCTGCTCAACTACAACTACAACTGGTTGTTTGCTGACCCCTGGTACATGGGTGGTTCTTTCACCTACGAGCGTGACCCGGTGCGTGAACTGGATCATCGTTACACCGCCGGCCTGATCTTCGGTCGCGACATCTTCGACACCTCCAGCCGCTTCCTGAGCATCTCGATCGGCCTGGGTTATTCCGACGAGGAAATTGGTGGCGTGAGCACGTCCGGTTCGGTGGGTCTTTGGAAGCTGAACTACACGCAGGCCATGTGGAGCGGCATCGACTTCTTCCACAATGACAGCGTGACGTACCAGTTCTACGACAACAACAACACCATCATCAAGACCAACACCGGTTTCATGTTTGACCTGTGGGGCGACCTGTACGCCAACCTGTCATTCCGCTACGACTACGAAACCGAGCCGGCGCCGGGCGTTGAGAACTACGACTCTACGCTGGCTGTTGGCCTGGGCTACGATTTCTGACGAAGTCCGCCTGCCCCGTGACGCGGGGCAGGCTTTTCGCGTGAGCGGGGGAGTTTTACCAATCCCCGGACACGCTGTGAATACATCCCTGTACGCTCATCGGCGGCATCCCTGCCGCCGATGGTCCGGGGCTTGGCAAAACTCCCCCGCTCCGGAATGCTCTTCGCGTCACGCGTCACGCGTCACGCGTCACGCGTCACGCGTCACGCGTCACCGCAACAGGTCCCTGAGGCGGTAGTAGAGCATCCCCAGCGCCAGTACCTGGTTGCCGAATACGCGGCCGCCTGGAATGCGGTGGTGCGGCATGGCGGCGAACAGGTCAAAGGCTTCCGTGTTGCCGTTGATGGCGTCGGCCAGTACCTCGCCCATGATGTGGCTGGTGTTGACGCCGTGGCCGCTGTAGCCCTGCGCGTACCAGACGTTGTCATTGATTCGGCCCAGCATGGGCACGCGGTTGAGCACGATGCCGATCTTGCCGCCCCACTCGTAGTCGATGCGGGTGTCGCGCAGTTCCGGGTACAGCTTCCACATGCGTGGCGCCATGGCGCTGCGGATGCTCTTGGGGTCGCGCCCCGAGTAGTTGCAGCGGCCGCCGAACAGCATCCGTCCGTCCGCGGAAAGGCGGAAGTAATCGAGGATATCCTTCATCTCGCAGATGGAGGCGTTTAGCGGATTGATGCGTTGCCGCGTGGCCGCGTCCAGGGGTTCGGTGGCGATGATGTAGCTGCCGGCCGGGAACAGGCGGCCGGACAGGGCGCCGGGTTCCAGCCGGTGGTAGGCGTTGCCGCCCAGGATGACCTGGTCGGCGATGACTTCGCCGTGCTCGGTGATCACCCGAGGCCGCTGGTCATGGGCGATCGTGGTCACGGGTGACTGCTCGAAGACCAGCGCGCCCAGGTCGGCCGCGGCGCGGGCTTCACCCAGGCACAGGTTGAGCGGGTGCAGGTGGCCGTTGCGGCGTGTCAGCAGGGCGGCGATATAGGCGTCGGTGCCGGTTGCGTGGCAGGTCTCGTCACGGTCGAGCAGGCGAAACTCGTGTTCGTGGCCGGCGGCCTGCAATGCGCGGTACTGGTCCTGCAGGTCGGCCACGTGGTCGCGGTTCGAGGCGACTTCCAGGTAACCCGGTGCGTAGTCGCAATCGATGGCGTAGCGCTCGATGCGCTGCTGGACGATGTCGTTGCCGCGCCATTGCAGGCGCGCCAGGATGTCGCGCGCGCGGTCACCGAATCGTGTCTCCAGCCGGTGACTGCCGCTGATACCGTCGATCAGCTGGCCGCCGTTGCGGCCCGTGGCGCCCCAGCCGATGCGGTGCGCCTCCAGCACGGCCACGCGAAAGCCGCGTTCGGCCAGTGTCAGGGCGCTGGCAATGCCGGTGAAGCCGCCACCGACGATGGCGACATCCACGTCCAGCGTGCCTTCCAGGGCCGGGTAGCGGCGCCGGTCATTGGCGGTCGCCGCGTAGTAGCTGTCGACGTGCCCGGTCGGCTGATCGGTGGTGTTCATCGACCGCGCGGTAAGCCGGGTTCAGGACTTCCGCGCGATGGACATGCCGCTGAATTCCGCCGAGCGCTGGCGCGCGCGGCCGTACAGCGTGTCCGCGGGGTAAGGCTCGCCGCTTTCCGGGTCGCCGGCCGGCACGCCGGTGAGGACTTCCAGCGCTTCGCCGATGAACTCGACCGCGTAGACATGGAAGCGCCCGTCGGCGACCGCGTCCACCACGTCCTGCCGCAGCATCAGGTCGCCGGCATTGGCCCGGGGGATGATCACCCCCTGTTCGCCGGTCAGCCCCTGCGAGACACAGGCGTCGAAAAAGCCATCGACCTTTTCGTTGACGCCGCCGATGGCCTGCAGGTGGCCGCGCTGGTCGATGGCGCCGGTCATGGCCAGGCCCTGGTTGATCGGCGCGCCGGTGAGCGCGCTGACCAGGCAGCAGAACTCGGCGCCGGAAGCGGAGTCACCATCGATGCCGCCGTAGCTCTGCTCGAAGGCGATCGAGGCGCTGAAGGCCAGCGGGTGATCGGCACGCAGGATGTAGCGCAGCAGCCCGCCCAGGATGTGAAAGCCCTTGGTGTGGATGGAACCCGACAGCGCCGCCGCGCCCTCAATATCGATGACGCCGGCCCGGCCCGGGCCCACCGTTGCGGTAATGCGCGCCGGGAAACCGTAGCTCAGCGGACCGGCATGGATCACGGCCAGGCCGTTGATCTGGCCCGCGACCGCGCCGTCGGTTTCGATCCGCAGCGTGCGGTCGCTGATCATCTCCTGGAAACGCTTGGACGGCAGGCTGCCGCGGTAGCGCGTACGGCGGATGGTCTCCTCCACGTGCTCGCGGCCAACCGTTTCCTGGCCCGCCTTGCGGGCGATGAAAGCGGCCTCGCGGGTAATGTCGGCGACGCGGCCGAAGCGCGCCGTGATCTTGTCGTGACGCGCGGCGATACGCGCGCCATGTTCCGCCAGCGCGGCAACACCGGCGGCGGAAAAGTGCGGCAATCCTTCCATTTCGCAGATGTAGGCAACCACGCCGGCATACTGTTGCACGCCCTGCGGCGAGCGCTCGATCTGGTCGTCGAAATCCGCCAGCACCTTGAACAGATCAGAAAAGTCCTGGTCGTACTGGTCCAGCTGGTAGTAGAGATGGCCGTTGCCCAGCAGGATGACCCGCACTTCCACGTCGATGGGTTCCGGCTTCAGTGACTGGCTGGTCAGCGGCCAGCCCAGCTCGGCCGGCACGATCTCCACGCTGCGGGTGCGCAGCGCGCGCATCAGCAGGCGCCAGGCACCCGGCTCGGTGAGCACGTCATTGGCATCCAGTACCAGGAAGCCGCCATCCGCGCGCACCAGGGCGCCGGCGCGCACACCCTTGTAGTTGGCGACCACCTGGCCGCCGGCGACAAAGTCCGGTTCAACGCCGCCCAACAGGTTGGTCACCGTGGGGTTGTTCTCGGTGATGATGGGGCCTTCCCGGTCACAGTCGCCATGCGAGCAGATGACGTTGACGCCGTAAATGTCCGTGGCGTCCGGCAGGTTCTCGCTGGCATTGCCCGGCATGCGGTTCTCGGTGATATCGGCGACCACTTCGTCCAGGAAGGTTCGCACGGCGTCCTGCGGGAACGTCTCGCGCACCGGCTCGAACAGGCGCTCCAGCACCTGGCCGATTTCCTTTTCGACATAGGCCTGCAGGCTGTCCTTGCCGGCCTGGAAGGTCTTGCCGACGTCCAGCGTGACTTTCTCCAGGCGTTTGCTGTGCTCGCTGATTTTCTTCAGCAGCGCCTCGGCTTCTTCCTCGCTGACCTGGCCCTCGTTGACCAGCTTGCGCAGTTGCTCGGGCGGGACCGGTTCGCCGTCACGCATGGGGAAAATCACCGCGCGGCTGACCGGGCCGGTCTGCATCGGCACCAGCGCCAGGCCGTCGGCCTTCAGTTCGGCTTCCAGCGGCCCGGTGATCTCCGACACCTTGCGCTGGGTGTCTTCCTGGATGGCCTGGCGGGCCGCCATCGAGGCCGGTGACTCCAGGACCTCGCCCAGGCGCGTGTCGATGAACTCGCCCTTCTCGCGCATCATGCGCCGCAGCCGGGGGCCATGGCCCGCGGGCAGCGTCAGCAGGCGGGGGCGGTCCGGCTGGGTGAAGTTGTGCACGTAGCAGCGGTCCAGGCGGCGACGCGGCTTCGGCTTCAGTTCATTCAGCACCGAGCGCACCAGTGTCATGCGACCAGTGCCGGTCAGTCCGCGGACATAGATGTTCTGCCCCGGCGCGTCGCACTCGATGCCAAAGCGCATGGCCTCGATGGCGATGGGCTGGCCGACGATGCCCTCGGCCGGGTCGACCTCGGCCGTGGTGCTGAAATTTAGCTGGGTGTCATCGAATTGCCAACGCAGGGCGTCGGCGGAAAGCTTCGAGGGATGGTCCAAAACAGGCTCCGGTTACTGGCGGTCGTCCAGTGCCCGATTATAGGCCCACGCGGCAGGCCGCGCCGACCGGGTCAGGCAGGAAGCCAGCCGTGCTTGCGCGCAAACCGCCGCAACGCGCTGGCGGCGCGGGTGGGGCATTCCAGCATGACCATGTGGCCGCATTCGTCGTGGGTTACCACGTCCGCCTGGGCCAGGCAGCCTGCCAGCAAACCCGCGGCGGTCACGTCCATCACCTTGTCCTGTTCGCCCCATTCGACCAGTGTCGGCACGTCGATCTGCCGGGTAAGTGACTGCAACGACGGCGCGGTGCCCAGCACCTCGCCGGGCACCCGCTGGGTGATGGGCGACAGGCGGCGGGCATTCAGGAACGTGGCCCGCGCGATGGGGTAGGGCACCTGGGGGGCGCTGTTGAACAGCAGCCGGGTCAGGGTGCGGAAGTCGGCCATGCTGTCCATCTGGAACGGGTTCTCTCCGGCGGCCATCTGCTGGCCCAGCGCCGTTGCCGGAACGTCGGCGGTGCCAAACGGCGCCAGCAGCCACAGGCCCCGGGTTCGCCCGGGGTGACGCGCGGCAAACGCGGCCGCGACCCAGCCACCCACGGAGTTGCCGCCGATGATGCAGGACTTGATGCCCAGGCTGTCGAGCCAGTCAGCCAGCCGGTCCGCCATCGCCTCGATGCCTACCGGCTCCGGGGTGGGTGGAATGGCGGTGCTGAACCCCGCCATTTCCGGGATCAGTATGCGGAAATCACGGCGCAACTGCCCGGCGGCGCCCAGCCAGTGATCGGCCTCGCCGGCCATGCCGTGCAGCAGCACCAGGTCGGGCCCGGTACCGCCGTCCAGGTATCGCCAGGTGGTCTCCCCGGCCCGGATCGCGCGGGTTCGAAAGCCGGTGACCCGCCGGCCCAGGCGGGACAGCATCCACAGCCAGCGGCGCGGAATGACATACCAGCTGGCGACACCGGCCAGCAGAAAGGCCAACAGGTAGATCGAAGTGCGGTCCATATCGTTATCATAGGCGCTCAATTCGACCAGGACCTGTTTCATGACTTCCAAGATGCTTTCGGCGCTGGCCGCCATGGCCGTGATTTTCGTCCCGACCGCGGGTGCGTTCGAGTGTGACCCGGAGCCTGTTTTGCCGGGGAACGCGTTCCCGGTCGTGGTGATGGAAACCAGCATGGGCAATGTCGAAGTCGAACTCGACCGCCTGCGCGCACCGGCGACCGTCAACAATTTCCTCCGTTACGTGGTCGAGGGCAGTTACGACAACACGATCTTCCACCGCGTGATCGCGGGCTTCGTGGTGCAGGGCGGTGGCTATGACGGGGAGTTCGAGCAGCGCCCCGTGCATGACCCGGTCATGAACGAGTCCGGCAACGGCCTGGGCAATATCGCCTGGACCATCGCCATGGCGCGTTTCTCCGACCCGCATTCGGCCACCAGCCAGTTCTACTTCAACGTGGCGGACAACTCCGGCAAGCTCGACCCGAGCTCGCGCCAGTGGGGTTACACCGTTTTCGGCACCGTGATTGCCGGACAGGACGTGCTGGAAAAGATCGCCGCCGTGGAGACCGGCTACAACGCCGATGTCGACTTCCAGGACGTACCCCTGGTGCCGGTGATGCTCATCAAGGCCACGGTGCAGTAGCCACCATGTCCGGCCGCCGGTCCCGCTAATGGGCTGGGGTGAGTTTTACTCGCTGGCCTCGCCCATGGTCTGGGCGCTGGCCGTGGTGCTGTTCCGCCGCAGCGGCGAAACGCTGCCGCCCGTCGAGCTGAACCTGTGCAAGAACGGCATCGCCATCGCGCTGATGCTGCCGACGGTGCTGATCTGGGGCGGCTTGCAACCGCCCGCGATGACGGGTTGGGAGTGGTTGCTGGTGCTGGGGTCGGGGGCGCTGGGCATGGCACTGGGCGACTGGTTCTATTTCGAGGCCATCAATCGCCTGGGTGCGGGTCGCGGCGGCATTATCGGCAGCCTGCTCAGCCCGTTCGTTATCGTGCTGTCTGCGGTGTTCCTGGGAGAGCGGCTGGCGGGCCTGCAATGGCTGGGCTTCGCCCTGGTCATGGCGGGTATCGTCATGGTCACCTGGCGACGACGCCGCCGCGAGGTGACCGGAGACGACCTGCGCGCCGGCGTGATCTTCGGCGTACTGGCGATCTTCCTGTTCGCGCTGGCGATCGTCATGGTCAAGCCGGTGCTGGAGCAGCACGAGTTCACCTGGATCGTCCTGCTGCGCCTGCTGGCAGGGCTGGCCGGCATGCTGCTGATTGCCGGCTGGCGCTCGGGAGCGCGCCGAACCCTGGCGCGCTTTCGTGGTCCGCAACCGTGGGCGACCGTGATCTGGGCCTGCGTACTGGGCGGTTGGCTGTCGATGGTGCTGTGGCTGGCCGGCTACAAGCTCATACCCGCGTCCGAGGCGTCCATTTACAACGAAGCGCAGGGCGCCTTTATCGTCCTGTTCGCCTGGTGGATACTGAAAGAGCCCGTGACCACCCGCAAGCTGGTCGGCCTGGGGCTGACACTGGCCGGCGTGGTCACCATGCTGATGGCCTAGGAGGCATCCGATGGATTATCAACGCACGCGCCGGTTCCTGCTGGCCGGCACACTGGCCCTGGTCGCCATCCTGGCGGCGACACCCTTCCTCGATAACCGCGCGGAAGCCAACTACGAGGCCCTGTTCCAGCGTGCCCTGGTGACTTTTGCGCTGGCGCGAACGCTGAACGGCGTGATCTCCGCAGTGCAGGGCACCGAGGTGGCGCTGCAGCCGGCGGGGGTGGGCGTGACGCTGACGCCGGGGGAGATACTCGACCCCGTCAACGACCTGGTCGAGCGGTTTTCATGGATTATGCTGGGCGCGACCGTTTCGCTGGGTATCCAGCAGGTGCTGCTGGAAGTGAGTGCCTGGTGGGTGTTGCAGGCCCTGGTGGTGGTTCTGGCCGTCAGCCTGTTGCTGCTCTTGCTTTTACGGCCGCGTGGCGCCGACGGGACGGACGGCACGGGCCGCCGGGTGCTGTGGCGGGTGCTGATGATCGCGCTGTTCCTGCGCTTCGCCGTGCCGCTGACGCTGATCGCCAATGAAGCCCTGTACGACCTGTTCCTGCAGCCCCGCTACGACGCCAGCACCGAGGTGATTGCGACTGCCGGCGAGGCGCTGGAACGCATGGCCGTGGAAGGCGGGCCCGGTGAGGATGGGCCGCAGCCGGGTGACGGCGAAGCCGGTGGCTCCTGGCTCGATGGCGTCGTCGATTCCCTGGGCCGCGCCTGGGATGGCGCCAGGGACAGCGTGCAACTGGGCGAAAAGGTCAATCGCGTCAAGGAACGAGCCGCCGAGGTCATCGAACACGTCATCCAGTTAAGCGTGGTGTTCATCCTGCAAACGGGCGTTTTGCCCATCGTATTCCTGTGGCTTTTCCTGCAATTGGGCAAATGGTTGCTGCGCCCCAGCACTGGTCGTGCAGAACATTGACATTAATTGAGTAAATTACCTACAAAGTATATATTGACAATAACGGCAATATTTATTATAACAGTCATACAGGGGAGACGCCCAACACGTTACCGGTCTGGCCTGGATAACACGCGGCCCGCATCAAGGGGATTAGCGGAGAAACGCGCAGGGGAGGGACAACGGGTAACAACAGGGTGAAAACAGCCGGCCAGGGTCGAGGCCGGCTGATTTTATGCCTGGACAAAATGCCGCAGGCCACCAGGAAGCCTGCCCTGCACCAGGAATCTGGTGCTCCGGGTCTGCCAGGCCACGAATTCTTGATACCATTCCCACCCAACGCGCCCGTAGCTCATCAGGATACGGGCGACGGCCCAGGTGCCCTGCTTCTTGCGCTTCGCGCAAACCGCAGGCCACCAGGAAGCCTGCCCTGCACCAGGAATCTGGTGCTCCGGGTCTGATAGGCAGCGATTTCTTGATACCATTTCCACCCAACGCGCCCGTAGCTCATCAGGATAGAGCACCAGATTCCTAATCTGGGGGTAGCAGGTTCGAGTCCTGCCGGGCGCGCCATGCTCACTACTCACTCCTAACTCCTCACTCCTCCCCAACCACCTTGACCCAGATCGCGACCTACAACATCCACCGCTGCATCGGTGGCGATGGTCATTACGATCCCGGCCGTATTCGTAAAGTGCTGCAGGAGATCGATGCGGATGTCGTCGCGCTGCAGGAGGTGGAACTGTTTCACGAGCATCCCGGATTGCTGGATGAACTCACCCGGGGCAGTGAGTGGCGGGCGATTCACGATGTCACGCTGCGGCGGTCTTCCGGGCACTACGGCAATGCCGTGCTGACCCGGTTGCCGGTGCTGGCCATGGAGCGGGTTGACCTGTCCTGGCCGGGCCGGGAGCCGCGCGGTGCGCTGGTGTTGCGGCTGGATTCCGGGCACGGCGTGATCGGTTTCGTGGCCACTCACCTGGGGTTGCGGCCGGCGGAGCGGCGGGAGCAGGTGCGGCGCTTGCTGGCCACCATGGAGCGCCTGGATGCGGACGGGGATGAGGGTTGTCCGCTGGTCCTGGCCGGTGACCTGAACGAATGGCTGCTTTGGGGCCGGCCGTTGCGTTGGTTGCGGCGCCGGTTCCTGCCTACACCATCGCCGGCGACCTGGCCCGCTTCGCGGCCGGTTTTCGCGCTCGATCGCATCTGGGTCTCACCGCGCAGTCGGCTGGTCAGTATCGATGTGCATGACTCGCCGCTGGCGCGGCGGGCGTCTGACCACCGGCCCCTCGTCGCCAGGTTGGAGACCTGACTGGGTCAGGATGATTTCAGGACGCGTTTGAGCCCCGTGGCGGCCAGTGCGATCACGACAACGACGACGACCAGTGCCGTCACGGTACCCGCGCCCGGGTCTTTGACGGCCTTGACCAGGCTGCCTGAGAAAAGCGTCAGAGCGCCGATGCCGGGCAACAGGCCGATGGCCGAGCCGACCATGAAGCGGAACAGGCTGATGTGTGAGGCGCCGGCGACGACATTGACTACGGTGTACGGCGCGACGGGGATCATGCGCAACACCGCGACGGCCATGATGCCGCGCTCGGAGAGTCTCTGGCTGAGGCGGTGGACGCGGCTGCCGTCGTAGCGTTCCAGCAATGTGCCTCCCATCAGTTTGCCGGCCTGGAAACCGGCCGCGCCGCTGATCAGGGCGCCGATCATCGAGCAGGCGAAACCCTGCCAGGGCCCCAGCAGCACGGCGGCCACCACGACCAGCAGGCTCAACGGCAGCATGAACAGGCTGGTGATGGCGATCACCGCAAGCACGGCGCCAAAACGGGCCCAGCCATCGTCAAGGAACCCAAGCCAGTCCTGCAGGCGTTGCGTGTCCAGGGCGTCACCCAGCGGTGTCCAGCGCCAGGCCGCCGCCAGTGCCAGCATGAGGACGACCAGCAGGATGAATCCGATCAGCCGTCGATGGCCGGTGGGCTGCTCCTGCTTGGGGATGGCGCGCTGCACCAGGTAGTTCGGGTCGATGGGTTCTTCCGGGTCGAGCAGGTCGCCATCGTCGTTGAGATCAAGCGGCGCACCGGACGCTTCGCGCTCGAGTGGGCGCAGGGAGCGGCCCTGCTCGCTGGCCAGTTCATCGATGACGCGGCTGAGACGGCCATGCTCTCGCAGGTGGTCGCGCACGACGTTGGGAGAGGTATCCAGGTGTTCGGAAAGCAGCCGGTCCAGCGTGTCGGCGGCGGCTGTCGAGTCCGGGGCGTCAATGGCCAGGTCGCACTCGCTGTCCAGGCCCATCGAACGGTTGCTGGCGTTGGCGGAGCCGATGCGTACGAGGCGGTCATCGATCACGGCAATCTTGGCGTGCACGCTGATGCATTCGCCATCGCCCAGTCCGGGCTGGTGTGGGTAGCGCACGCGCAGGCGATCGGCGTGGTCGGCGGCGTAGAGCTGTTCCAGGCGGTGGCGACGCAGTTCATCCATCGTGACCTGCTCAAGCCAGCCGCCGGTATGGTGCGGCAGTACCAGCACCACGTCCGGGCCCTGCTCGCCGGCCAGGCGCTCGGCCAGGGCGCTCGCCAGGCGGGCGGAAGAAAAGTACTGGTTCTCGATATAGATGTAGTCCTGCGCGGACGCGATCGTGTCCAGCCACAGTTGTTCGACCTCGCGCACGGGCTCGTGCTCTTCCCAGGCGGGCAGCGTGCGGGCAATGGCCACCGGGGTTGCTTCCCAGGCTGGCTCCACCGAATCCGGCCAGGGTGATGTCGCGTGGTCGTTGCGCGCGGGTTGTCCAGGGCATGGGCTGGCGCCGCAACGTTGCCAGCGCGCGCGAGCCAGTTCGCCGAGTGCGGCGGCGGCATCGCCTTCAACCACCATCATGGCGTCGTGGAACGGGGGGTAGGGCTTGCCGTCAGGGTCGGTCCGGCGTGGGTCATCCGGGGCATGTGACGCGTCATCCCAGCGCCAGCGGCTGAGGTCGATGCCGCCACAGAACGCGACCCGGTCGTCGATCACCACCAGTTTCTGGTGCTGTGATCCGCCCGGGGGGTGGGCGCCGTCAAAATGCACGTGCAGGCGCTCATCGGTGCCAAAACGCAGCTTGAGGTCCTGGAACCATTCGCGCTCGCGGGCATAGACCGGGTTGTAGTTCCAGCTCAGCAGCCAGGCATCGAGATCGGCGTTGTCTTCGACCTGCCGGCAAAGGGCGTCCTGCAGGCTCGGGTCGTCGTCGCCGCGTCCCAGCCGTTCACGGCGGTCGAAATCCCAGCCGACGATCAACACCTGTTCCCGGGCATGCGCCAGCGACTCGCGCAGCGCGCGGAAGTAGTGCGCCGACTCGACGATGACGGCCGCACGGCTGGCGATTTCGATCCGCCAGGCGTTGTCTCCGGGCCTGAACGGTGATGAAGGTTCTGCCGTCATTCCTCTTCGTCGTTGACCGGGTTGGCGAATTCCGTGAGTACGTCGTCCAGGCAGTCAGCGCGCCAGCCATCCAGGCGGCCGGGCAGGGGCGGCTGGGTGCCCTCGTAAACCAGCTGTTCCAGTTCCTTTCGCGACGCCAGCAGCGCGGGTTCGATGTCCAGGGCGCGGGCCTTGTTGGCCACGGCGTCACGCAATGCCGCCAGGCGCTTGCGCTGTTTCGGGGTCGCCCGGGGGATCTCGGGCAGGCGCTCGCCGCTGTCCAGCACGTCCTGGACAAGCCGGTTCAGCGTGGCCTGGTGGCGCTGGCGGGCCCGAGGGTGCAGGCTTTCGACCTCGATGAGCTGTTCGGGCTCGGTCATGCGGCGCGATGCGATGGTCAGCAGTGCGCCGTCGGGGATGATGAAACCACGCGGCCGATTGCGCTCGCGCGCCACGCCTTCGCGCCAGGCGGCGAGTGCCGAGAGGATGGCCAGGGCCTGGCCGTCCAGGCGTCCCGCACCCTTGATCCGCTGCCAGGCGGTG
Source organism: Marinihelvus fidelis (assembly GCF_008725655.1). Classification (NCBI taxonomy): domain Bacteria; kingdom Pseudomonadati; phylum Pseudomonadota; class Gammaproteobacteria; order Chromatiales; family Wenzhouxiangellaceae; genus Marinihelvus; species Marinihelvus fidelis. Next base: position 203,872 of record NZ_VYXP01000007.1, read on the forward strand.
GACGGGTCGGCGGGCCTGGCGGCGGCATCGATGACGCGCGCGCAGTCTTCTTCCAGCCAACCCAGGCGGCCTTTGTCCTGCAGCTGCTCGCGCAGGATCTGCCACATCTGCGGCAACACGCAGACGTCCAGGGCCGCGTAGCGCAGCTGCGCCGGCTTGAGTGGGCGCGCGCACCAGTTGCTGCGGGTCTGGTCCTTGTCGACCTCCAGGCCCAGCAGCCATTCCGCGGCCTTGTGGTAGCCCAGTTGCAGCGGCTGGCCGAGCATGGCGCAGGCCAGCTGGGAGTCGACCAGCGGCACGGGCAGCGCGCCGACGGTATTGGCGAGCACGTCGAGGTCCTCGGACGGGCTGTGGAACAGCTTGGTGATGCCCGGGTCCTCGAGCAGTTCGCGCAGGGGCGGCAACGTGCCTTCTGCCAGCGGGTCGAGCAACCAGACGGTCTGGCCGTCGGAAATCTGCACCAGGCCGAGCTCGGCGAAGTAGGTGCGCTCACGGACAAATTCGGTATCAAGCGCCAGCAGGTCGGCCCGGCGCCAGGCTTTCGCGGCGCGCGCGACCTGCGCGCCGGTGGTCAGCATGATGGGGCGGTCGGCCGCCGCGAGCGCGGTGTCCAGGGTCTGGTCGGTGAGTTCTGGCAAGGTGAGGTTTCGCTTTTTAAACAGGCTCATCAGCCTTGTTTATGAAGGTTTTTTAAAATTTCCCGGAGCCTTGTTGCTCCGGAACAACTGGGGTATTGTGAGGCATTGGGGCCGGTACCCTTCGCGGCCATCGCAACCATAACACGCGAAGGTGAATACAGTGGACGGTTCAGCAACTGGATTTGCAAGAATAATGGGGCGTTTAAGCAGGTCTTTCCCGCTTATCTTCTGGCTTGCCTGCATGCCGGGCACGATGGCGCTTGCCCAGCAATCGTCCACCGACACCGACAGCGACAGCGGATCGGCCGAGACGCCGGTCAAGCGACTGGGCGACGTGGCCGGCGAGGATTATTCGATCGGTTTTGACCTTCCGGCCGCAAAGCCCGAGGAGCGCGGCCGGGCGATGTACGAGCTGCCCGACCACTCGCAGAACGCCCGCCTGCAATCCATCCTGTCGCGACTCGCCACCCGCCCCGGCAACCCACAGGCACTGAAGGAACTGCAGTCGGTGCTGCGCGAAGCACTGGTGCTGGCCGATGACTTCATGAATGAGGGCGACCTGGACGAGGCGGCACAGGTGCTGTCGGTGATTCGCAATGTCGACCCGAATACGTCTGGACTGGGGGCCGCCACGCAGCGGTTGAACGACCTGGTGCCGGATAACGCGGCGCGCCGCGCACCGCAGAAGCGCAACACCGTCGACAGCGTGTCGCCGTACAACCTGCCAGACCCCACGCAGACGGCCCGCCTGGATGAACTGCTGTCGATACTCGCCACGCGGCCGCGCAATGGCCCGGCGCTACGCGAACTTGATGCATTGTTGAATGATGTCCTGCGCCAGGCCGAAGTGGCCCGCGAGGCCGGGGACTACGAGCGCGCGGAGCGACTCAACCGCGTAGTTCGTTCCGTGAACCCGCGCAAGAGCGGCCTGGCCGAATCGCGCGAAGGGCTGGAAACCGCCCGCCAGGTGGATGACCTGCTGGCGGCCGCGGCGGCTGCCAGGCGCGCCGGGGCGCTGATCGAGCCACCCCTGGAAAGCGCTTACTACTACTGGCGCCGCGTGGTCGAACTCGACCGGACCAACCCGGAAGCCGCCGAGGGCCTGGCGCAGGTCCAGCAGGCCATGGTGGACAACGCCATGGCCGCGGCCCAGAACGACGATGAGGAGCTGGCCGAGCAATGGCTGGAAGAGGCCTCGGCCGTGCGCGAGTCGCAGGAGCTTGTTGTCGATGCGAGGCTGCAGATGGGCCGGTTGCGTGATGAACAGGCGCAGTCCATTGAAAACCAGGTCATTTCGCTGATCCACCAGGGCGATTACCAGCGCGCCGAATTCCTGCTGATCGACCTGATCGCCCTTGGGGGCTACGAACACCGCGTGGCCGGCCTGCGTGACATGATCGCCCGTGAACAGGTCTACGGCAGCTACGAGCCCGGGCAGGTCATTCGCGACCACCTGCGGGGCAGTGGCGCCCGCGCACCCGCGGTGATCGTGATCGGCGCCGGCGGTTTCCAGATGGGCGCCGCGGCCGATGATGAAGACGCCGTGTCCACGGAGCGGCCGGCTCACCGGGTCAATTTCCAGCGCGCGTTCGCCATCGGCATCAACGAGGTCACGGTCGGGGAATTCCGCGACTTCATCCGCGCGACCAACTATCGCACCGATGCCGAGCGCGACCGCCGAAGTGATGTCTGGGACGACGACCTGGGCCAGCTGGCCTCGCGTGGCCAGGTGGACTGGCAGCTCGATTACGCTGGCCGTCCGGCCACGGACCAGCTGCCGGTGCTGCATGTCAGCTGGAACGACGCCCAGGAGTATGTGCGCTGGCTGTCGCAGGTTACCGGTGAGCGCTACCGTTTGCCCAGCGAAGCCGAATTCGAGTACGCCCTGCGCGCCGGTACGCACCGACCCTGGTGGTGGGGCAGTGACCGCCCGCGCGATGCGATCGAGAACCTGGCCGGTGAGCACGACAAGTCGGCGTCATCGCGGCGCTTCTCCAACTACATCAGGGGTTACGGCGACGGCTACTGGGGACCTGCGCCGGTGGGCGTGCTGTCGAGTAACGCCTGGGGGCTTTACGACATGGCCGGCAACGTGGCCGAGTGGGTACAGGACTGCTGGCACGTCAACTATGTCCGCGCGCCGGCCGATGGCAGCGCCTGGGAAAACCCCGGCTGCGACCGCCGCGTGGTGCGGGGCGCCTACTGGGCCAGCTCACTGAAGCAGGCGCGCTCCTCGGCCCGCCTGTCCGTCGCGCCGGACCTGCACACTCCCCAGGTGGGGTTCCGCGTGGCCCGCGACCTCTGATCGACGCCTAGTCGTTTCCCAGCTCGCTGTTGAGCACCAGGGTCAGCCGTTCGGCGGCCATGTCCATCTGCTGTAAGGTCACCTGCCAGCTGCGTTGGGCGAATGCGTCGTTGATATCCCGGCTCGGCGGGTAGGCGAAATTCCGCGTGACGGAAAAGGTTTCGTTGGTCCAGGCGATCAGTTCCGCCGTATTCCAGGCCCGCGCGCCGGTATTCGGTCGCGCCTCCAGCGTATCCGCCAGCCCTCGCCAGCCATCGCTGAAGTGCTCGGGCAGCGCGTGGTCCCAGAAGGCGTGCAGGTTCAACTTCTCGCCCCGGTAGCGAACCGACACCAGGTTGCCGCCCCTGTCGTCGGCGTAACCCACGTGCAGGGGCTGGTGCAGGTCGCCCATGAAATGGCACAGGAAGCCGAACGCGCGCGCCCGGTCCGCGGGTTCCAGCGATGGGTCGCCCAGCTGCCCGGCGTACTTCGCGACCGCGGCCACCACGCATTGCCCCCCGGGACAGTCGCGCGCCGCGGAGTAGCGGTTCGAGCCAGGGTCAATGTTGACGTAGTGCAGCGGCGCACTCCATTCGCCCCCGGCCGTCTCGCGATAGGCGTCGGGATAGCGGCAAGCGGCGGCGATGGTGTCTGCGCCGACCGTGGCGCCAGGGGTGTTTTCAGCCAGCAGCCGTGACAGCGCTTGTCGCGTCACGGGGCTGGCCTGCTCGACTGCCAGCACGCCAATGGCGGCGTGGCCGTCGCCGTCCCAGGCCACGGCGGACGGGGCCAGGCTGGCCAGCAGTAGCAGCAGGGGTACGAATGGTGCCGAAGGAGAGACTCGAACTCTCACTCTGTTTCCAGAAACGGATTTTGAATCCGTCGCGTCTACCGGTTCCGCCACTTCGGCACGGAAGGGACGCAGATTATATCGACGGTGGACGGGCTTAGCCAGCTTGGAAACCTTGCCGCAGGCCGGGTCAGGCGGCGTCCAGCTCCAGGGTTTTCGGCACCTTTCGGTACCAGTCGGAGTCGCCGTCGCGCATGAACATGTTGCAGGTCTCCATGGCATGCTTGTAGATGTGGATGGAGACGGCCGGCTTTTCCGGATCGGTGTTCTGGATGGTGTGGTACTCGTGCGGCGGAATCAGGCTGCCGGCGCTGCCGCAGCCGGCGACGATGCTGCCCATTTCCTCGAAGCGGTAACGGTCGTCGGCCTGCTCCAGCAGCTGGTAGGAGACCACTTCGATACAGCCGGCCCAGACGCCTTCCACGCACCACATGCCGTCATGGTCGTGAATGGGCGTACCCTGGCCGGGGCCCCAGGTCATGGCGATCATCGAGTAGCCGCGCGTGGGGTGGGTGAAGACCTCGCGGCGCGCGTAGTGGCCGGGGATGATCTCGAACAGGCTGTCCGGCAGGCGGATGCCCGGGTCGGCGATGCATTCGACCAGCGCGCGGCGCAGGCAGGTGGTGGTCTCGTACGCGCACTCGCCGTAAATGGCGCGGTCGACGCGCTCGATCATGCGATCCTTACCCTGGAATTCGAGGCTCATGGTGCGATGTTTTCCCGCTTGGCGATGGAGCGGAAGTAGCCGCCGACGACACTTCCGAAGTTGTCAGAGTCTACCAGAAAGGCGTCGTGGCCCTGCGGTGACGGCAGCATCTCCAGGCGCGTATCGATGCCCAGCTGGATCAGCGTGCGCGCGATCTCACCCTGTTGCCGCGCCGGGAACAGCACGTCGGTATCCACGCCGATCACCAGGGCGCTGTCCAGGCGCACGTCGGCCAGGGCTTCGGCCAGGCCGTCTTCACAGCCCGCGGAGGCGTCGAAGCGGTCCATGGCGCTGGACAGGTACAGGTAGCTGCAGGGGTCGAAGGCACCGATGAAGCGGCGGGCCGCGGCCTCCAGGTAGGACTCGACCTCGTAGCGCATGCCCCACCAGGCTTCATCGTAATACGATTGCTGGTCGCGCCCAAAGCGGTCCTGCCACTCGATGGCCGAGCGGTACGAGACCATGCCCAGCTTGCGCGCCAGCCGCATGCCGTTCTCCGGCCAGGCGTCGTCGCTGTACTGGCCATCTTTCCAGTTCGGGTCGGTGACGATCATCTCGCGCTGGAGAGAGCGGATGGCGATGCTGAACGGCTCGGCGCGCGGCGCGCTGGAAATGCTCAGCAGGTGGCGGGCAGCCATCGGGTCTTGGCGCAGGTGCGCCAGCGTGGTCATGCCGCCCATGGACGGGCCGACCAGGGCGCACAGCTGTCCCACGCCCAGGTGGCGCAGCACCAGTCGCGAGGCCGCGGCGATGTCTTCCAGCGCCAGCAATGGGAACGCACGGCGCCATGGCCGCCCGGTGGCCGGGTTGATGCTGGCCGGGCCGGTGCTGCCCTTGCAGCTGCCCAGCGAGTTGACGCAGATGACAAAGAACCGCTCGGTATCGATCGGCTTGCCGGGGCCCACCATGAACTCCCACCAGCCTTCCTCCGGGTCGGCCGCGCAGGACGCCGCATGGGCACTGGGCGACAGGCCGGTATGGATGAGCACGGCGTTCGAGCGGGCTTCATTGAGCTCGCCCCAGGTTTCATAGGCCAGTTCGATGGCATCCAGCTGGCCGCCGCGCGTGAACGCGAAGGGCTGGTCGTGTTTATAGATCTGGGTGGCGGACATCTGCTGTGGCGACGGGCGCTTCAAATCGGGTAGCGTAATGAAAAGCCGTACCGAGAGCCACCACCGTGACCCAATCTCCAGCTGCCGCAAACACGCCATCGGCGATGTCGGGGCGTTCGCGCGAGGTCTCGAGCCGCCAGTCGGAGCCGCATCCGCGGCTGGCGGAGGTGCTCGAACGGCACCGGGCGACACGCTGGAAGCAACCACTGCACCCTCCGACGATCGCCGCGTTCCGGGCCCTGGAGCGGCAACTGGCGCCGGGCGAGCACGAACGGCTGGTGCTGGATTCGGGCTGCGGCACGGGCGATTCGACACGCGCGCTGGCCCGGCTTCACCCGGACAGCGTGGTCATCGGCGTGGATCGCAGCGCGGCCCGACTGGCACGGACGGGCGTCGGTGCCGAACCACTGCGGCAGGACAACTGTCTCTGGGTGCGCGCCGAGCTGGCGAGTTTCTGGCGGCTGGCGCTGGCGGCCGGCTGGCGGCCGCGGGTCCATTACCTGCTGTACCCGAATCCCTGGCCCAAACCCGGGCAGTTGCAACGGCGCTGGCACGGCCACCCGGTGTTTCCGGACCTGGTCGCGCTGGGTGGGCGGCTGGTCATGCGCACCAACTGGGCGGTCTATGCGCAGGAATTTGCGTTCGCCCTGGGCCGGGCGCGGGGGCGCGATGTGGCGGTGGATAAACTGGCCCGGCCGGACGGCCTGACGCCGTTCGAGCGCAAGTACCGCGACAGCGGACACTGCCTGTACGAGGTGTCGGACGGCTAGTCGGCCGTGGGCTTCAGGACCACGATCAGCTGCCCGGTCGTGTCGTGGGTGTCGACGGTGACGGGGTCGCTGGCGGGGTCGTTGGGTCCGGGCAGCGGGTCGCCATCGAGTGACAGGCGTGCCAGCACTTCCAGCCGGGCCACGCCGGACACCGGCCGGGCCGCCATCATGGCGTTGCCGTCATCCAGTGTGACGTCCACCGGGAACAACGGCTGCTCAACGCGGACCACGCCCAGGGGCGGTCGCGGCGCCATCGGGTCGCGGGCCACCAGGTACAGCACCGCGCCGTCGGGGAAGGGCGGCTGCAGGTCCGGGGCGGTGATGGTCACGCGCAGGCCGGGCCAGGCGCCCTCGGTGCTTGCCTGGGCCGGTGAAACGGCAGACGGCCCAGCCGGTTCGGCGGATTGCCCCAGCCGTCCCCTGGCCTGGGCCAGCTGTTCCTCGACGCTGGCGGCCACGTCCGAGCCCGGTGGCAGCATGGGCAGCAGGCGTTGCCAGTAATCAATGGCCGCGGCGTCATTGCCGGCCTGGACCTCGAGGATACCCAGCAGCCACAGACCCTTCTGCAGTGTGGGGTCGGCATCGACCGCCGCCTGCAGCAACTCGCGAACCTGCGGATCGACGCCATCGCGGCGGCCGGAGGCAAAGATCATGGCCTCCGCCAGCTCAACCTGCACCACCGCGTCGTCCGGTGACAGCGCCAGGGCATTGTTGAAGGCTTCCAGCGCGCCGTCGTAGCGGCGCATGGACTTCAGGCTGCGGCCCAGCAGCATCCAGCCTTCCAGGTTCTCCGGGTCCGCGGCCAGGCGCTCGCGCAACTGCGCCAGCAGGGTCTCGACGTCGGTATCCTCCGCAGTGGCCGCCGCCGCTGCGGTCGTAGCGCCCACGCCGACCCCTTCGGGTGACCCCACGCCCTGGTACAGCATCAGCGTGGTGACCGGCACCAGCAGGACCAGGCAGGCGCCCAGGCCCAGCCAGGTCCCGCCGCGCCGCAGCAGCGGCCAGCACAGCACCAGCGCGGCAAAAATAGGGATGGCGATGGCAAGGATCCAGAACATCAGGGCAACTCACTCTCTTCATCGTCGAGCAGGCCGCGGCGCCGGCGGATGTTGACGCCGACCAGTACCGCGCCGGCCAGCAGCAGGAACAACGGCGCGACCCACAGCACCACGGTGTTGGGCTGGACCGGTGGGCGGTAGAGCACGAAGTCGCCGTAGCGCTCGACCATGAAGCGCTTGATCGCCTCGTCGTCGTGGCCTTCGCGCATCATCCGCCAGACCTCGTGGCGCAGGTCCTGGGCCAGCACCGCGTTGGAGTCGGCCAGGCTCTGGTTCTGGCAGACCACGCAGCGTAGCTCGGCGGCCAGGGCCTGGAACCGGGCCTGCTCGGCCGCGGATTCGAAAACCAGCGGCTCGCGGTTGGCCGACGGCTGGGCCAGGGCGGTCGCCGCGACCAGCCACGTGAGCAGGGCAAACACCAGCGATCGGGTCATGGCGGACCGGCCTCCATCCGTTGCAGCAGCGGCAGGATCTGGTCCTCGACCACCTCGGGCGTGACCGCGCCGATATGCTTGAAGACAATCACGCCGTTGGCGTCGACCAGGAAGGTCTCGGGCGCCGCGACAACGCCGAAATCGATACTGGTGCGACCGTCCTGGTCATTCATGTGAAACAGGTAGGGGTCACCGTGGCGTTGCAGCCAGGCCTTGGCCTCAGCCGGCGTGTCGCGGTGGTTCATGCCGACCACGCGGACCACGCCAAGCCGGGCCAGGTCGGCGATGACCGGGTGCTCCACGCGGCAGGCATAGCACCAGCTGGCCCAGAAATTGGCCAGCCAGGGCTCACCCAGCATGTCTTCCGGGGTGTAGCGTTTTTCCGGCTGGAACAGGTCCGGCAGGTCAAATTCGGGTGCGGGTTTACCCACCAGCGGGGAGGGCAACTCGTCCTTGCGGTCGGCGTTTTGCAGGCCAATCCATAGCAGGATCGCCAGGCCGGCGAACAGCAGCAGAGGAACGAGGCGGCTCACGCGGCGGCACCGGCGCCGCTATCCGGCGTGGCTTTCCGCCCGCGGTAGCGCCGGTCGGTGGCGGCCAGCAGGCCACCGGCAAACATGAACAGCGCACCCAGCCAGACCCAGCGCACGAACGGCTTGATGTAAAGGCTCACGGCCCAGGCCCCTTCGCCCAGCGGCTCACCGAGCGAGACATACAGGTCACGGCCCAGGCCCGGGTCGATGGCGGCCTCGGTCATCACCTGGCCGTCGCGCAGGTAGTGCCGCTTCTGTGGCTTCAGCGTGGTCACCGGGGCCTGGTCACGGCTGACCATGAAGTCGCCCTCGTCGGCGCGGTAGTTCGGGCCCTGGACCTGCCGGGTACCGCCGAATTCGAAGGTGTAGCCACCCAGTTCGAAGCGATCGCCCGGCGCCATGCGAATGTGTTTCTCGGCGCTGGTCACGCCCGCCAGCGAGATACCGACCATGAAGATGCCCAGGCCGAAATGGGCCAGTGTCATGGCGGTTTCCTGCCGTGTGAAGCCGGCCTGCTGGCCCTGGCCGCGCAGGCGCTTCAGCGGCCAGGCCAGGCTGGCGGCGATCAACCAGGCCGCGCCGGCCACACCGGTGACAGGCGCGATGCCCGGTTCCGGCAGCCACCACCAGGTGAGCGCGCCGGCCACGGCGGCCAGCGTCGCCGGCCAGCGCAGCTGTTTGAGCAGGCGACCCAGGCGGTCGCGTTTGAAGCGCGCGAACACGCCCAGCGGCAGGGCCACCACCAACGGCACCAGCAGCAGGCTGAACAGCAAAGCGAAGTAGGGCGGGCCCACGGAGATCTTGCCCGCGCCCATGGCGTCCACGGCCAGCGGGTAAAGAGTGCCCAGCAGCACCATCGCGCAGATCACCGCCAGCACCAGGTTATTGACCAGCAGCAGTGACTCGCGGGAGATGCCGGCGAAGCCGCTGCCCATCATCATCTTTGGTGCGCGCACACTGAACAGGGTCAGCGAGCCGCCGACGACGATCACCAGGTAGCCCAGGATGAACAGGCCACGGGTGGGGTCGGAGGCGAAGGCGTGCACCGAGGTCAGCACGCCGGAGCGCACCAGGAAGGTTCCCAGCAGGCTCAGCGAAAACGCGGCGATGGCCAGCAGCAGGGTCCAGTTGCGGAAGGCACCGGTTTTCTCAGTCACGGCCTGTGAGTGCAGCAGTGCCGTGCCCACCAGCCAGGGCATGAACGAGGCGTTCTCGACAGGGTCCCAGAACCACCAGCCACCCCAGCCCAGTTCGTAGTAGGCCCACCAGCTACCCAGCGCGATGCCGAGGGTCAGGAAGGCCCAGGCCACGTGCGTCCACGGCCGGGTCCAGCGCACCCACTGCCGGGTGACCTCGCCGCGCAGCAGCGCCGCCACCGCGAATGCGAACGGAATCGCAAAGCCGACATAACCCATGTACAGCATCGGCGGGTGGATGATCATGCCCGGGTCCTGCAACAGCGGGTTCAGGTCCAGGCCCTCCACGGGTGGCGGCAGGATGCGCTCAAACGGGTTGGAGGTGTACAGGATGAACAGGCAGAAGCCCACCGCGACCCAGCCCAGCACCGCCAGTACGGTGGCGCGGAACTCGGCCGGCAGGCTGCGGCTGAATACGGCCACGGCCAGGGTCCAGCCCACAAGGATCAGCTGCCACAGCAGCAACGAGCCTTCGTGGGCGCCCCAGACGGCGGTAAAACGGTAATACAGGGGCAACTGGGAGTTGCTGTTGCGGGCTACGTACTCAACCGAGAAGTCCTGCGTGACGAAGGCCGTGGTCAGCAGCACGTAGGCCAGCAGCACGAGGACGAACTGCACCAGCGCCGCGGTGGGCGCCAGGCCCAGCAGCGTGGCTTCGCGGCCACGCACGCCCAGGACCGGCACCACGCCCATGAACAGCGCGACCAGCAGCGCGCAGACCAGGGTGACCTGTCCCAGTTCGGCGATCATGGTTCAGCCCTCGCCGTTGTCTTCAACAGGCTGGCCGCCCATCGGGTGACCGGCTTCGCGCAGCGCCTCGGCCACTTCCGGGGGCATGTAGTTCTCATCGTGCTTGGCCAGCACCTCGGCCGCGGTAAACACGCCGTCGGCCCCCAGCGTGCCGCGGGCAATGATGCCCTGGCCTTCGCGGAACAGGTCCGGAAGGATGCCGTCGAAACGCACCGGAACCGAGGCGACGCCGTCGGTGACCACGAACTCGACCTGCAGGCCGTCGTCGGCGCGGCGCACGGAACCCAGCTCGACCAGGCCACCCAGGCGGAAGGCCCGATCCGGCGGCAGGGACTGCGCCTGCACGTCCTTGGGGCTGATGAAGTACAGCATGTTCTGGCGCAATGACCAGGTCAGCAGCGCGGCGGCAACGCCCACGCCAACGAGAATGATGAGGATGCCGAACAGCCGGCGTCTGCGAACGGGGTGCATGGTCAGTCGGGGGTTCCGTTTTGATCGGGTTTGGGCGCCGCGCGATGCCCGGCCAGCCAGGACTTGCGGAAGCGGCGGCCGCGCAACACGGGCGCGATCGCGCACCAGGCCAGTACGACCACGGCAATCGCGTAGGCAGACAGTATGAACGGCGTATGGTTCACGATGAGCCCTCCATCAGCACCTCGCGCGCCCAGCGCTTGCCGCGGTCCTGCTCGAGCAGCTGGTTGCGCGCGCGCGTCAGCAGGCAGGCGCCGTAGTAGAACTTGGTGGCGACCGCCATGATCAGCAGCGGCCAGAGCATGGACGGGTGAATGCTGCTGCCACTCATGCCGATGCTGCCCGGCTGGTGCAGCGTGTTCCACCAGTTCACCGAGAAATGGATGATCGGCACGTTCACCACGCCGACGATCGCCAGCAGTGACGCGGCGCGGGCGGCCTTTCGTGGCTCGTCGTAGGCGTTGTAGAGGCCGATGACGCCCAGGTACAGGAACAGCAGCACCAGTTCCGATGTCAGCCGCGCGTCCCAGACCCAGTACGTGCCCCAGGTGGGGCGGCCCCAGAGCGAGCCGCTGGCCAGGGTGACGATCGTGAAGGCGGCGCCCACCGGGGCGCTGCAGATCATCAGAATTTCCGCCACGCGGACGCGCCAGACCAGTGCGCAGATACCGAAAACGGCCATGAACAGGTAGATCATCCATGACATCCAGGCCGATGGCACGTGGATGTACATGATGCGCACGCTCTCGCCCTGCTGGTAGTCCGGCGGCGCCAGCACCAGGCCCTGGAACAGGCCCCAGGCGGTCAGCAACACGAACGCCGCCCACAACCACGGCACCAGCTTGCCGCTGAAGCGGTAGAACCAGGGCGGGGATCCGAATTGGTGAAACAGTCGCTTGAGTCGGCTCATTATCGGTCGTCGACGGTCATTCCAGGCTCAGCCTGAGGGCGGCGGCAATGGCGAATGGCGCCAGCGTCGCGGCCGCCACCAGCATGGCCACCATCAGGCCAAGCTGCCCATTGTAAGGCAAGCCGTCCACGGCCGCCCCTGTCGCGTTGGTGGCGAGGATCAGCACCGGCACGTAGAGCGGGAAGACCAGCAGTGAAAGCAACTGACCGCCACGACGGGCACCCACGGTCAACGCGCTGCCGATGGCGCCGATGGCACTCAGCGTCGGCGTGCCGATGGCCAGTGTCAGCGCCAATATGACAGCGCCTTCGGCCGGCAACTGCATCCACACCGAAAGCAGCGGTGACAGCAGCACGATGGGCAGCCCCGCCACCAGCCAGTGCGCGCAGACCCGGGCCAGGGCCACCAGTGTCAGCGAATGGCCGGAGACCACCCACTGCTCGATACTGCCGTCGTCCCAGTCAGCGCGGAACAGCGTGTCCAGCGACATCACCGTGGCCAGCAGCGCGGCAATCCAGATCACGCCGGGGGCCATATCGGCCAGCCTTTGCGGCGACGGGCTCACTCCCAGGGGGAACAGGCTGACGACGACGGCCAGGAACACCAGCGGCTGCAGGATTTCCGCGCGTCGCCGGAAGGCGAGCTTCAGGTCACGGCGGAACACCGGGCCGAACGCGGCCCCGGCGGGTGATTGTGGCCCGTGGTCGTTCATGCGTCCGCCTCCGCCGGCCGGATGGCGAGTTCCCGGAAGCCGGCGATGGCCGGTTTCAGGTCGCCGTGCGTACTCATGACACAGGCACCACCACTGGCCAGGTGCGCCGCCAGCAGCCCGTCCAGCATGGCCGCGCCTTCGCGGTCCAGGTTGGCATAGGGTTCATCCAGCAGCCATAACGACGCCGGGGCCAGCAGCAGCCGGGCCAGGGCGCAGCGCTTGCGCTGGCCGGCTGACAGCGTTCCGGCCATTTGCCGTGTCGCCGCCGCCAGGCCCACCCGCTCGGCCGCGGCCTGCAGGTCGGCAGTGGGCGAGCCGGCGAAATCCCGCGCCAGCCGCAGGTTTTCGAGCACGTCCAGGTCGTCTTTCAGCGCCAGGCGGTGGCCAATCCAGGCCGTGGCAACGCGGCGGGTCACGTGGCCGGAGCTGGGTGCCCCCAGGCCGGCGAGCAGCCGCAGCAGCGTGGTCTTGCCCGATCCGTTCGCGCCGGTCAGCACCCACAGTTCTCCCGCGGCGACGTCGAGGTCGACCGGGGCGAACACCGGGTGGAAATGGCGTTCCAGGGTCAGGTGGGTGGCTTGTAGCATCGATGGTCGGAAAGCGGCCTGGGCGCTAATGCTACGGGCTGTTTCCGGGCAAGTCCATGCAACTGCTTCATAAGCCGCACATAGGCATTCACACGCCGGCCTGTTAGATTAACCGGCCGCCTGCCATATTCCGGAGTTCCGTTTTACATGTCCCAGTACGATTACGACCTGTTTGTCATCGGCGCCGGTTCCGGCGGCGTCCGTGCCGCCCGTATCGCCGCGGGGCATGGCGCGCGCGTGGGAATCTGCGAGGAAAGCCGCGTCGGCGGTACCTGCGTGATCCGCGGATGCGTACCGAAGAAACTGCTGTCGTACGCGGCACATTTCGCCGAGGAATTCGAGGATGCCGCCGGTTTCGGCTGGACCGTGGGCGAAACGCGCTTCGACTGGGCGACCCTGGTCGCCAACAAGGACCGCGAAATCGACCGGCTGGAAGGGATCTACCAGTCGCTGCTGTCCGGCTCAGGCGTGGACCTGGTCGAGGGTCGCGGCACCCTGGTGGACCCGCATACCGTGGCCGTGGGCGAACGCCGCATCACCGCGGAGCGCATCCTGCTGGCCGTGGGCGGCTGGCCCTGGGTACCGGACTTTCCCGGCCGTGAGCATGTCATCACCTCCAACGAGGCGTTTCACCTGGAGTCGCTGCCCGGCCGGGTCATCGTGGTCGGCGGCGGCTATATCGCCTGCGAGTTTGCCGGCATCTTCAATGGCCTGGGCTCGGAAACCCACCAGGTCTATCGCGGTGACGCGGTGTTGCGCGGGTTTGATGATGATGTGCGGCGCGTGGTCGGGCGCGAAATGACGGCGAAAGGCGTGCGCTTCCACCTCGAGGACAACATCCAGGCCATCCGGCCGGTGGACGGCGCGCTACGCGCCACGCTCGACAGCGGCGACGAGATCGACGCCGACTGCGTGATGTACGCAACCGGCCGAGTGCCAAAATCCGAAGGGTTGGGACTGCGGGCGGCCGGCGTGGACGTGCGCGCGGACGGCTCCGTGCCGGTCGACGAATACTCGAAGACCAATGTCGACAGCGTGTTCGCGGTGGGCGACATCACCCACCGGGTCAACCTGACGCCGGTGGCCCTGCACGAGGGCCACGCGTTCGCCGACACTCAGTTTGGCGGCATGCCGCGCCCGGTCGACCATGCCTTCGTGCCTTCGGCGGTATTTTCACAGCCGCAGGTGGGCAGCGTGGGCTGGCCGGAACACGAGGCACGGAACCACTACGGCGACATCGACGTCTACAGGTCAGAGTTCCGGCCGATGAAGCACACGCTGTCCGGGCGCCAGGAAAAGGCGCTGATGAAAATGATCGTGGCCCGTGAGACCCGCAAGGTTGTGGGCCTGCACGTGGTCGGCCCTGACGCACCAGAGATTGTCCAGGGCTTCGCCGTGGCCGTAAAATGCGGCCTGACGAAAGAACAATTTGACGCCACCATCGGCATCCATCCGACGGCGGCCGAGGAGCTTGTCACCATGCGACAGGCCGTTTCGGATTAATGAGGGGTACCCGAGTCATGTCCACTTTCCTGAACAGTCGCCCGGCCCGGGCGCTTATTGTGCTGCTGGCCGCGGCACTGGCGTCCACGGCACTGGGTAAATCCGCCGACGGCCGCCGGACCACCGCGACGACGCAGCGATACATCGTCATCTACGCCGATGACCCCCTGGTCAGGCACCTGTCGAATGCACCCCGCGACACCGCGGTGCTGACCAGCGCCCGGCACTCGGCGGCGAAGCTGCCCGCCGGCCGGCTAAACGTCCATTCGCCCACGGCCGCCAGCTACATGGCCGTGCTGGATGCCAGCCAGCGTGACATCGAGGCCCGTGCCTCGGCCCTGCTGGGCCGCGACCTGGAACCGGCGCGCCGCTACCGCGTCGCCACCAACGGTATCGCGGTTGACCTGGACGCCACCGAGGTCAAGCGCCTGGGCAAGCTGGACGGCATCGCCGGCATTTACCCGGACCTGGTCCACCGGATGAACACCGATTCCGGCCCGGTCTGGATTGGCGCGGACGCCATCTGGAACGGCCTGGACGGTATCCCGGCCACCGAGGGCGAGGGTGTTGTCGTTGGTATCATCGATTCCGGCATCAACTGGGAGCACCTGTCATTCGCGGATGCCGGTGACGATGGCGGTTATGACTTCGTCAATCCTTATGGCGAACAACTGGGGCTGTGTTCGCAGGAGGACGTGCTGTGTAACGACAAGCTCGTGGGTGTTTACGACTTTGTCGAGGATGACCCGAACACGGAAGTGGTCGAGGAGAACACCGACGGCCGCGACAATACCGACCACGGCTCGCACGTATCGTCGATCGCCGCCGGCAACCCGCTGTCCGGGCTGTCCATCGGCAGCTCGCCGCTGGTGCTGTCCGGTGTCGCGCCCAATGCCAACATTGTGTCCTACCGCGCCTGTTTCCTGGGTGACCCGGACGATTTCGATGACGATGGCTGCCAGTCGTCAGCCCTGCTGGAGGCCATCGACCAGGCCATCCTCGACGAAGTCGACGTGATCAACTACTCGATCGGTTCCGGCCCGTTCTCACCGTGGCAGGCACCGACGGCCATGGCGTTCCTGGAGGCCTACGAGGCCGGCATTTTCGTCGCCACCTCGGCCGGCAATGACGGCCCCGCGGCGGGCAGCGTCGGCAACCCGGCGATGGCGCCGTGGATCGTCGCTGTGGGCAGCGCCACGCACGACCGCGTGTTTGCCAACGTGCTGCAGAACATGCAGGGCGGCGACACGACCCCGCCGATGGACATGTACGGCACCAGCGGAACGGACCAGAGCCCGCTGGGCCTGACCGATATCGTTCACGCCGCCGACTACGGTTTCCCGCTCTGCGGCACGGGCCCTGCTGAACTGGGCCAGTTCTGTGAAGACAATACCGGTGCTTCAAACCCGTTCGAGGACGGCACCTTCACCGGCAAGATCGTCGTCTGCGACCGCGGCACCTATGGCCGGGTCGAGAAGGGCAAGAACGTCCTGGAGGCCGGCGCCGCCGGTTATGTGCTGGCCAACACCGAGCTGAACGGTGAAGCCACCGACAGCGACGAACACTGCCTGCCGGCTACCCATGTCGGCAAGACCGACGGCGACATCCTGCGGTCCTGGCTGGATAGCGGCATTGGCCACCAGGCCGCTTTCTCCGGATTCACCATTGCCCACGTCGACAGCGCCGGCGACCTGCTCAGCAGCTTCTCCTCGCGCGGCCCGACGCGGCCGCCCGCCGAAGATATCCTGAAACCGAACCTTCTCGCACCGGGCTTTGACATCCTGGGTGCGTCCAGCGAAGGCGCGGGCGCGCAGTCCGGCTTCGTGTTCCTGAACGGCACCTCGATGGCCTCGCCGCACGTAGCCGGTGCTGCCGCGCTGTTGCGGGCGGTCGACCCGGATACGACCCCTGCGATGATCGCTTCCGCCCTGCAGCTCACCGCGACGCGGGAACTGGCCCGCAACGAGGTGGGCGAGCCGGCGACCCTGCACGAGGTCGGCCATGGCCGCCCGCGGCTCAGTGAAGCCGCGCGCGCAGGCCTCTATTTCGACGAGACCTGGACCAATTTCTCCGCCGCGAACCCCGCGTTTGGCGGCGAGCCGCGCAACCTGAACCTGCCCAGCCTGATGGACGCCAACTGCGCCGACAGCTGTGAATTCACGCGCGTCGTGAAGCCACTGGTGCCGGGCAAGGAGTGGACCGTCACGCCGATGGATTTCCCGGAAGGCGTGGAGGTCACGGTGACGCCAGGCACGTTTACGCTGGCTGACGGCGCCGAGCAGTCACTGGCCATTACCGTCGACGTCACCGGCTCGAGCCAGATCGGCGACTGGGTGTTCGGCGAGATTCGCATGACCGCCGATGCTGTGCCCGACGCGTCCATGGTGGTCGCGGTGTTTGCCTCCGGCGGTGACCTGCCTGCAGAGCTGGACATTGCCAGTGACCAGGGCGCCGGCACCCAGGTGTTCGAGCTGTCAGGACTGGCCGAGATCACCCAGGGCGTCTATAGCGCCGGTGGTTTCGTTGGCCTGCAAAAACGCACCGAGGGGCTGGTCGAAGATCCGTCGTTCGATAACGCTTACGACGGTGGCGCAGGCACATTTACCCAGCTGGTTAACGTGCCGGCCGATGCGCTGTGGCTGCATTCCAGCACCGAGGCGTCGGACGCACTCGATCTCGACTTGTTCGTTGGCTACGACACCAACGGCAATGGCCTGGCGGACGAGTCTGAAGAACTGTGCGCCAGCACCACGCCGGAAGACCTCGAGCTCTGCGACATTTTCACCCCGCGCGAAGGCCAGTGGTGGATCGTGGTGCAGAACTGGGAAGACGGCATCGATGAAGGCGGCGCCGGCAACGGCACCACCGAGCAGGATGCGACCCTGGTCTGGGGTGTGGTGGCCGAAAGCGCTGACTCCAACCTGGTCGCCACCGGCCCCGGAATTGTCGAGGGCGGCGCGACCTTCCCGCTGCAGGTGGGCTGGGACAACGTCGCGGCGGTGCCGGGCCAGCGCCTGATGGGCGCCATTGCCATCGGCCGCAGCCAGGCCACCCCGGGTGACATCGGCGTGGTGCCGGTGTGGTTCCAGCGCTCCGGCCTGGGTAGCTTCCCGACCCGTGTGCTGGCCGACGAACGCTCGCACCGCTTCGCGCTGGCGGCCGGCGAGTCCAGGGAAAACCTGGTCATCGACGTGCCCCCGGGTACCAGCAAGCTGACCGTCAGCGCTTCCGGTGGCAATGCCGAGCAGAACAACGGCCTGGAGCTGTCCCTGTACCGTCGTGATTTCGACGGCGCTTTCACCAGTGCACCGAACGCGGCACCGCTGCCCGCTGGCAGCGCCGAGGCGACGATGAGCGGCAGTGGCGGCGTGGGGCCGGAAATCGTGATCGAGAACCCGGTGGTCACCGGTGGCGAATCGGTCTCCCCCGGACGTTGGTATGCCGTGGTCAGCAACAATGGCGGCTCGACCGCCGTGGTGACCGTGCAGGCCGACCTCGAGGCGGGCGATAACGTCATCGAGCCGTCTTGGGGCCTGTGGCAGCCGGCCTCGCGGCCAGGGCTGCGCCAGGGTTACGAGTACAACGTCGGCGGGCCCAACCGGGCGTTCCTCTGGTACACCTTTGACAGCACGGGCCAGCCGGCCTGGTACCTGGCTTCCGGGCCGGACGAAGGCGGCAATGCCTGGACCGCGGACCTGTACCGGTTCACCAACGATGGCCAGACCCAGTGGGGCGCAGTGGTGGGCGAGATGACCATCACGGTGCTGGACACGCACGACCAGGTCTTCAGCTGGACCCTGTACGGCCAGTCCGGAACGGACCGGATGGAAGCGCTGGCGCGCGGCTGCCCAACAGTGGGTGGCTCCGAGCAGAGCATCAGTGGCAGCTGGTACCGCGGCACGGCCGGCCTGGGTGGCGCCAGCGTGCTGGTCGACGGCAACAACCAGGGCCACATCCACTACCTGTTCGATGACTCGGGCGAGCCGCGCTGGCTCACGGCCTCGGGCACCGCGGACGCGGGCGAGATGTCGTTGCTGCAGTTCGAAGGCTACTGCGCCAGCTGCGCTGGCAACACGGCGGAGATCAGCTTCTCGGAGGTGGGTACGCTGATGGCCGACTTCTTCTCCGAAGACGAGGGCACCTGGACCCTGAACTACCTGTTCGAGTCACCGCTGTCCGGTAACGTCGACCGCACCGACGTGGTGGAGAAGCTGACCAACCCGGTCAGCTGCGAATAGGTGCCAATTCCGCTTCGACCAGGCGTCGCGCCTGGTCGAAGCTGATATCGTCGAGCCCGTCCGCGCCGTCCAGCAGGGTTTCCAGGATGGCGGCCTGGGTGTTGCCGCGGCGGAAGACCTCGGCATAGGGCAGGCGATGGAACATCACCAGTGAGTAGCGGGCGATGAAGCGGTCGCCGAAGCGCCGCTCCAGTTCGTGCTCCAGCGCCTTGCGCAGCAGGAAACGCGGGTCGGCCACCGATTCACGCATCACCCGGTAGTTCTCCAGCGCCATGTCGGCGATGGCGTTGGCGTTGTCACGTCGCAGGGCCTGGTATTGTGCGAACACCTCGCTCCAGTCACGGTCGCGGTCGCGCACCAGCCGCCCCATCACCTCGCAGTCCTCAAACGCCGCGTTCATGCCCTGGCCGTGAAAGGGCACGATGGCGTGCGCTGCATCGCCCAGCAGGGCCGCCGTGCCACCCAGGTGCCACTGGCGGCAGCGGATGGTGCCCAGCAAGCCAACGGGGTTGTCCCGGAATTCGGCCTGCATGTCCGTCATCAGTGGTACAGCGTCCGGGAACTCACGTTGCATGAACGCTTGCTGCGCCGGCCAGTCGCCCAGTGCCGAGAAGCCCGGATCACCGTCCTTGGGCAGGAACAGCGTGGCCGTGAAGCTGCCATCGAGGTTGGGCAGGGCGATGAGCATGAAGCCGCCGCGTGGCCAGATGTGCAGCGAGCGCGCGTCCATCGCGAATCCGCCGTCGGCGGCGGGCGGAATGGACAGCTCGCGGTAACCGTGTTCCAGCAGTTCCTCGCGCGCGCCGATATCGGTGTGTGACGCCATCGCGCGCCTGACCACCGAGCCGCCTCCATCGGCGCCGATCAGCACCTCGAAGGACCGGCTCTCGCCATCGCTGAAATGCAATTGCCGGGCATCCCAGTCGACCGTTTCGATGCGGCGGCCGAAATGCAGGTCGACGCGACCTGTTGCTTCGGCGCCGTTCAGCAGCACGCAGTTGAGCTGTGCCCGGTTCGACGACCAGATACGCTCGCCGGCGGCGCCGTAGGGCTGCGGCGTCAGCCGACCTTCCCGGTCGTGCATCATGCGCCCGGTCATCGGCAGCACGAACTCGTCGACGGCGTCGTCGAGACCGGCCAGCCGCAGCGCGTGGCAGCCGCGCTCGGCCAGCGCAAGGTTGATGGAGCGGCCATCGGGCGGGTCGCCCAGGCGCGGATCCGCGTGCCGTTCGAACACTTCGACCCGCAAACCCTGCGCGGCCAGCATCGCGGCCAGCAGCGCCCCGGCCAGGCCACCGCCGGCAATGGTCACAACGCCGGTGTCGCCGATCTTCATGGCTGCTGGCTCCAGTCATGGATGGCTTCGCCCAGCCGCCACAGGTCCTCGAAACGGTTGTACAGCGGTACCGGCGCCAGGCGCAGCAGGTCCGGCTCGCGCCAGTCGATGACCACGCCGCGCTCGGCCAGGTACGTGAACAGCGCGCGTCCCGCCGCCCGCCCGGCGCGCACGCGCAGGGACAACTGGCAGCCGCGTCGCTCGGGGTCGGACGGCGTCACGACGTCCAGCAGGTGCTCGAACCGCGTCCGCACCAGGTTGTCCAGCGCCGCTGTCATCGCCCGCGACTTGGCACGCAGCCGGTCCATGCCGGTCTCGTCGAACAGCGCCATCGACGCCCGCACCGGGGCCAGCGCCAGCACCGGCGGGTTGGACAGCTGCCAGGCATCGGCACCGGGCGCCGGGTTAAAGTCGGGGCCCATCCGGAAGCGGGTGGCCGGGTCGGCACCCCACCAGCCATGCAGCCTGGGCAGTTCGGGGTTGTCGTGGTGCCGCGCGTGCACGAAGGCGGCGGCCACCGCGCCCGGCCCGCTGTTCAGGTACTTGTAGGTGCACCAGGCGGCGAAGTCGGCGCCGTCGTCATGCAGGGCCAGTGGCACGTTGCCGGCGGCATGGGCCAGGTCGAAGCCGACCCGTGCCCCCGCGCCGTGCGCCGCCGCAACAATACGCCGCAGGTCGAACCGCTGCCCGGTGGCGTAGTGCACGCCCGGCCACAGTACCAGGGCCACGTGTTGGCCCTCGCGTTGCAAGTAGTCCTCGACCACCGATTCATCGAGCAGGTCGCCGCCGTCCGCGGGCCCCAGCTCCACCAGGCATTCGGCCGGATCCAGCCCGTGCAGCCGGATCTGCGATTCGACGGCATAACGGTCGGACGGAAAGGCCTGGCGTTCGATGACAATGCGACACCGGTCGCCGTTCGGGCGGTAGAAGCTGAGCATCAGCAGGTGCAGGTTCACGGTCAGCGAATTCATCGCCACGACTTCGTCGGCACGGGCGCCGGACAGCCGCGCCAGCGGCCCGCGCACGGTTTCGTGAATGGACACCCACGGATGCTCGCCGGCGAAATGGCCGTCGACGCCCAGGGCCCGCCACTTGCCCAGTTCGTCGTCCATGGTGGCGGCCAGCGCGCGTGGCTGCAGGCCCAGCGAATGGCCGCACAGGTAGATCGCATCGCCGCCATCCGGCGCGCGGGGAATCCAGAACGCGTCGCGGTATCGCGCCAGCGGGTCGTCGCTGTCCAGGGCGCGTGCGTGCTCCAGGCTTTCGATCACGCCAGGCCGTCCACGGGATACAGCATCGGCCGGCTCGCCGTGGCGTCGCCCAGCACCGGTGACAGTTCCAGCTGCAACCAGTACCAGCCGTCGGCCAGGTCGTCCGGCGCGAAGATCATCTCGGTGATGCTGCGGCGGCCGGCGTCGGTGTCCGGGTGCACCGGCGCATTGCCCAGCCCCCACCAGGTTCGGTGGTTGGCCAGCTTGCCGCCATCGTGGGCGGTATCCAGCGATGGCGTGTCGATCAGCAGGTGCTTCAGTGGCAGCGCCGCCAGCCGCCGGATGGCCGCGGGTTCCAGTACCGGGTAAGTGTGTTCGCCGTAATCGCGTGACTTCAGCGCCTCATCGGCGGGCCGCGCGCGGATCACCAGGGCATCGAAGGGCACATCGCCGGCCGCTTCCAGGGCCGCCGCCAGGCCGGCATCGGTGTACACCGGCCCGCCGGCATTGACGCTGCCATCGGCATCATCCGCCGGCGCCAGGCTGACGACGCGTGCCAGCGCCGGACCGGCGTAGATCGTGTCCTGCACGTGCTCGGCGAGCGCGGTGATGTGGCCGACGCACTCGGTGTGAGTGCCGTGGCAATGCGGGATAAAATTCACCACCTCGGCATTGCAGCTGCCACCTTCGGCGACACTGCCAACAAAGCCGCCGGCGCGCATCGGCGCCGCGGTTGCCGGTGATTCGGTAAAAAAGGCAGGCTGCGGCCCGTGCGGATCCAGGCCGATGGCGATGGAGCGCCCGCGCGCCAGGTCGACGGCCAGCTCGCGACCGTGCCAGTCGATGCGGGCAATCAAGAACGCGGGTCCCGGCGCGACGGGTTTTCAGGCAGGATAGGGTGCTGGCACACGCGAACAGGCATCGGCAATTCCGGGTTGGCGGGGAGAGTCATGAAAGTGAAAAAGTATAGAGGCTGCCGCGGGGCTTGGCGATGAAGACGAGTGATTTCACCTTTGAGTTGCCGCAGGCCCTGATCGCGCAGCATCCGCTGGCCGACCGGACCGCCAGCCGGCTGCTGTGCCTGGGCCGCTCCAACGGCGCCGTCACCCACCGTCAGTTTGCCGACCTGCCGGAGCTGTTGCGCGCGGGCGACCTGCTGGTGTTCAACGATACCCGGGTGATTCCCGCGCGGCTGCATGGCCACAAGGCCTCCGGCGGCCGGGTGGAAATCCTGGTGGAGCGACTGCTGCCGGACGATCGCTGCCTGGCGCAATTGCGGGTCAGCAAGAAACCGGCCGCGGGCAGCCATATCACGCTGGATGGCGGCAGCAACCTGGAGGTGCTGGGCCGCGAGGACAGTTTCTTCCTGCTCCATTCACCCGATGAGCCGTTGTCGGCGCTGCTGGAGCGCGAGGGCCACATGCCGCTGCCGCCGTACATCGAGCGCGAGGACAGCGAGGCCGACCGCGAGCGTTACCAGACCGTCTACGCGAACAAGCCGGGCGCGGTCGCCGCGCCCACCGCCGGCCTGCACTTTGACGACGCGCTGCTGGCGCGCCTGGACGACATGGGCGTGCGCCAGGCGCACGTGACCCTGCACGTGGGCGCGGGAACCTTCCAGCCGGTCCGCGCCGAGCGCATCGAGGACCACACCATGCACGCCGAACATATCGAGGTGCCCGAAGCCGTTGTCGACGCGATCGCACGCACCCGCGCCCGCGGTGGCCGGGTCATCGCCGTCGGCACCACCAGCGTACGCAGCCTTGAAACGGCCGCGGCAGGGGGCGAGCTGGCGCCGTTCAGTGGCGACTCGCGCATCTTCATCTACCCGGGCTTCGAATTCCGCGCCATCGACGCGATGATCACCAACTTCCACCTGCCGGAATCCACGCTGCTGATGCTGGTCAGCGCCTTCGCCGGCCGCAACGCTGTCCTCGCCGCCTACGAAGAAGCCGTCCGCGAGCGCTACCGCTTCTTCAGCTACGGCGACGCGATGTTCATCGGTGACGCGTGACGCGTGACGCGTGACTAACCCCTCCCTCCTCCCTCCTCCCCCCTTTCAAGCTAAAATACCCGCCCCCCAAGCCAACAAGCCCAATCCGCATGACCGACGCACTTCAGCAAGCCATGGACCGCGAGTGGTTCTATCCTTACCAGTTGCCGGGTGGCGACGTGGTGCCCAGCTATCACGGGGGTGAGCTGGACCATATCCATGCCACGCGCTGGGGCATGCTGGAGCGCCGGCTGAAGGCGGAGCATCCGCATGGTTTTGCCGGGCTGAAGGCGGTCGACCTGGCCGCGCACCAGGGCTGGTTCGCGCACCAGATGGCCGGCATCGGCCTGACCGATGTGCTGGGCATCGATGCCCGCGAGCGGCACGTCCGCGACGCCAGCCTGATGGCCGGCCTGCAGGGCAACGACGGCCTGTCGTTCCAGCAGGGCGATGTGTTCGAGATCGATACCGACGCGCTGGGCACCTTCGACGTGGTGCTGATGCTGGGCCTGCTCTACCACGTGGAAAACCCGGTGGGCGCACTGCGCGTGGCACGCCAGCTGTGCTCCGGCCTGTGCGTGATCGAGACCCAGGTGGCACCGAATATGTCCGGCATGCTCGACTACGGCAGCTACCGTTTCGTGCGGCCGATGAAGGGGTCGTTCGCCATCATCGACGAGATGGACGACACCGAGGGCCCCGAGGCCAGCGTCACCGGTATCTGCCTGGTGCCCAGCCTGGAAGCGCTGGTGTGGTGCATGGAGAAGGTCGGTTTCCGCGACGTCGAGGTCCTGCCGCCGCCCACCGACGGCTACGAGCAGCTGGTGCACGGCAAGCGCGTGATGGTTGCTGCCCGCGCCTGAGCGCGGCCCCGCCATGGATTTCGAGCTTCTTAACACCGATGGCGCCGCGCGCCGCGGCCGCCTGACCTTCGAACGCGGCACCGTTGAAACGCCCGCGTTCATGCCCGTCGGTACCTACGGCACGGTGAAGGCGATGACGCCGGAAGACGTGCGCCAGACCGGCGCCGAGATCATCCTGGGCAACACCTTTCACCTGATG
Source organism: Marinihelvus fidelis (assembly GCF_008725655.1). Lineage (NCBI taxonomy): Bacteria > Pseudomonadati > Pseudomonadota > Gammaproteobacteria > Chromatiales > Wenzhouxiangellaceae > Marinihelvus > Marinihelvus fidelis. The sequence continues at coordinate 228,226 of NZ_VYXP01000007.1, forward strand.
CTGCGCCCCGGCGTCGACATCATCAAAAAGCACGGTAGCCTGCACGGCTTCATGAACTGGAAGCGGCCAATCCTGACCGATTCCGGCGGCTTCCAGGTGTGGAGCCTGGCGCACAAGCGCAAGATCACCGAGGAGGGTGTGACCTTCGCCTCGCCGGTCGATGGCGCGAAGATCTTCATGGGCCCGGAGGAGTCGATGGCGGTGCAGCGGGCGCTGGGTTCCGACATCGTCATGTGCTTCGACGAGTGCACGCCGTACCCGGCCACGGAACAGCAGGCGGCCGAATCCATGCGGCTGTCGATGCGCTGGGCCAAACGCTCCAAGGCCGCGCACGGCGACAATCCCTCGGCGCTGTTCGGCATTGTCCAGGGCGGCATGCACGGCGACCTGCGGCGCGAGTCCGTCGCCGCGCTCACCGAGATCGGTTTTCCGGGCTATGCCATTGGCGGCCTGTCTGTCGGCGAGCCCGAGGACGAGCGCCTGCACGTGCTGGACGAGACCCTGCCACACATGCCCGGTGGCGCGCCGCGCTACCTGATGGGTGTCGGCCGGCCCGAGGACATCGTCGAGGCGGTGCTGCGCGGCGTCGATATGTTCGACTGCGTCATGCCCACCCGCAACGCCCGCAACGGCTTCTACTTCACCCGCCGTGGCGTGCTGAAGATCCGCAACGCCCGTTTCGCCGACGACACCCGGCCGATTGACCCGGAATGCGGCTGCCCTACCTGTGCCTCGTATTCGCGGGCCTACCTGAAGCACCTGGAAAAGTGCAACGAGATGCTCGGTGCGCGCCTGGCGACCATGCATAACCTGTGGTTCTACCAGGAGCTCATGAGCGGGCTGCGGGGGGCCATCGAGGCTGGGGCGCTGGTCGAGCATGCCCGGGACGTGCTCGCGGGGTTGTCTTCCGGGGTGGAGTAGTCGCCAGGGGCCTGGGGGTGGGCGGGGCTTTACAGGGGGCGCTCAAGCCCGTCCCTGGGTCGCTTATCGGCGGCCATCCATAGCCGCCGAAACCCCTGT